>JBDHTU010000005.1:0-28582 GCA_039808805.1 Micavibrio sp. | reverse complement strand
CTGTATGGCGACGACGGCAACGATACGTTGTCCGGCGGCGTGGGCGACGACCTGCTCTATGGCGGCAGGGGCGTCGATACGTTTAAGTATAATCTGGGTGAAGGCTCGGACACGATCCGCGAGACGACGCGCGGCGAGCTCGGCGATACGATCCTGTTCGGCGCGGGCATCGCGCTATCGAACCTGACTTTCACGCGCCTGAGCAACGACGATCTCCGCATCGGCATTACGGCGCCGGGCGGCAGCGGCGAGATCATCATCGAGGACCAGTTCAGCGGCTCCGACGGCGGCATCGAAATCCTGAAATTCAAAAACGGAACGACTTACGACCTGCTGAGCCGGAACTACACGCTGAACGGCTCCGCGCTGGCGGACAGGCTTTACGGCGTTGCCTATGGCGGACAGCCGAACGACACGATCTACGGCCTTGACGGCAATGACAGGATTTACGCCTATGCCGGAAACGACACCGTGTATGGCGGCAACGGCGACGATACCATCGAAGGCGGGGACGGCGACGATAAACTGTACGGCGATGCGGGGAACGACTATCTGGAAGGGGGCGCCGGGGCGGACACGCTCAACGGCGGCGCGGGCGACGATACGATGATCGGCGGCACGGGGAATGATATCTATATCTATTCCGCCGGAAACGACATTATCGATGAGAACTCCTCGGCGGGCGGGACGGACGAACTCCGCCTAGCCTCGGGCATCACGGCCGCGAAGGTCAGCTACACCCGGGTCAACAACGACGATCTTCAGATTACGGTTGCGGGAAAAGGCACAATCCTGATCAAAGACCAGTTTTACGGAAGCAGCGGAGGTTATGCCATCGATACTTTGCGCTTTGCCAACAATACGACGGTCGATCTTTTGACGAAGACTTACATCACGCAAGGTACGGCCGCCAACGACACGCTGAACGGAATCGCATCCGGCGGTTCGACCGCGGATACGATCTACGGCAACGACGGAAACGACCGCATCAAGGCCGGTGTTGGAAACGACACCGTGTATGGCGGCAACGGCGACGATACCGTCGAAGGCGGGGACGGCGACGATAAGCTCTATGGCGATGCTGGAAATGATTACCTCGAAGGCGGGGATGGGGCGGACACCTTGGACGGCGGCGCGGGCGACGATACGATGACCGGCGGCAAGGGCAACGATATCTATATCTACTCCGCCGGGAACGACATCATCGATGAGAATTCCTCGGCAGGCGGCGTCGATGAGTTGCGCCTGGCCTCCGGTATCACGGCCGCGAATGTCAGCTACCTGCGGATCGGCAACAGGGATCTACAGATTACGGTGGCCGGAAAAGGCACGATCCTGATCAAGGACCAGTTTTACGGAAGCAGCGCGAGCTATGCCATCGACACGCTCCGCTTCGCCAACAACACGAAGGTTAATCTTCTGGCCAAAACCTTCGTCACCAACGGTACATCCGGAAACGACTCCCTGGACGGCATCGTGTCGGGCGGCTCCACAACCGATACGATTTACGGCTTTGACGGCAATGACCGGATTAAGGCCGGGATCGGCAATGACACCGCCTATGGCGGCAACGGCGACGATACCATCGAAGGCGGGGACGGCGACGATAAGCTCTATGGCGATGCCGGAAACGATTACCTCGAAGGCGGAGCAGGCGCAGACACGCTCGACGGCGGCGCGGGCGACGATACGCTGACCGGCGGCACGGGGAATGATATTTATATCTATTCCGCCGGAAACGACATCATCGATGAAAACTCCTCGGCAGGCGGCGTCGATGAGTTGCGCCTGGCCTCCGGCATCACGGCCGCGAATGTCAGCTACATCCGGGTCAACAACGACGATCTTCAGATCACGGTGGCCGGAAAAGGCACGATCCTGATCAAGGACCAGTTTTACGGAAGCAGCGCGGGCTATGCCATCGATACTTTGCGCTTTGCCAACAATACGACGGTCGATCTTTTGACGAAGGCTTATATAACGCAAGGTACAGCCGCCAACGATACGCTGAAGGGGATTGTCTCGGGCGGTTCAACCGCGGATACGATCTACGGCAACGACGGAAACGACCGTATCAATGCCGGTGTTGGAAACGACACCGCCTATGGCGGCAACGGCGACGATACCATCGAAGGCGCGGACGGCGATGACCGCCTGTATGGTGACGCCGGAAATGATACTGTAAAAGGCGGCAACGGGAATGACGCCGTCTATGGTGGCGCCGGTGATGACCGTGTATATGGCGATGCCGGAAACGATATTCTATACGGTGACGACGGGCTTGATAATTTGTGGGGCGGAACCGGGGCGGACACCTTTATGTTCCTGAAGGATACCGCCTTCAAAAATATCGACATCATCAACGATTTCAGCAAAACGCAGTTCGATAAAATCAATATTGCGAATTTGCTTCAAGGCTATAACCCGGCGACAAAGGCCATTACGGATTTTGTTGAGATTACGACCAGCGGTTCCGACAGCATCCTGAAAATCGATGCGGACGGCGGCGCAAACGGATTCGTCCAGATCGCCACTATCAAAGGTGTCGTCGGCCTTACGGACGAAGCGGCGCTCGTGGCCAGCGGAAATTTGATCGCGGCCTGATAACCGGGGGGCGTTAAAAAAGCCCCGGCGTATTTTGTAAGCGGCGGCATTGTGTGAAAAAAACGGGCGCTTTCGGGCGCCCGTTTTTCATGAAAGATCAGTTGTTACTTGCCGAACGCCATATACGTTTGGGGTTCGCGCGCGCCGCATTGAAGTGCGATCTTATCTAAAACGTGACCGAGGCCGCGGTGAGTGTTTCGATCCGCTATAGGTAGGCGGGACATCAGGCCTTCATAAGTTTCAGGGATTTGCATCTGCGTACCCTCCGTGCGGCAACCCACAGTGCGGCCGAGCGCGTGCAAAAAAGCGTCTTTAAGACTTTTATCCAGTAGATGAGAATCTCCGGCTTGATCGTCGGGAAGGCCCATGATCTCAGATTTAAAGTATGTCTGCGCTTTGCGGCTTGTATCGCTGTTGGGGGTTGCTTCGGCGGCGAGTTCAAAGAACACGCCCAGCCGTTCGGCAAGGGTCATTTCGGACATTTACACACCTTCTATTGTTTTCATGTATTTATTTTCATAACCTAATAAGCGATCCGGCGGATTTTGGCAAGTGTTTTTGAAAGCCGGGTGGGGAGGGTCGTTTCCAAGATAAGGGCCTATAACAAAATGCTGCCGCTGGCGCAGACGCGAAGAATTCCCTACAATCCCCTCCATGATTTACACCGAAGTCCTTATCATTTTTGTCCTTTTGCTGATCAACGCGTTTTTCGCCATGTCGGAAATCGCCATTGTTTCGGCCAGCAAGCCTTTGCTCAAGCACCTAGCCAAGCAGGGAAACAAGGGGGCGGAGACGGCTTTGGACCTGTCCGAAAACCCGGGGCGGTTCCTGTCCACCGTGCAGGTCGGCATCACCCTGGTCGGGATTCTGGCCGGTGCGTACGGCGGCGCGACCATTTCCGAAAAGATCACCCCGGCGTTGAACGGCATATCGTTCATCAATCCGCATGGCGAAAGCGTGGCCGTGGCATTGATCGTAACGGCCATCACGTATTTCTCCGTGGTCATCGGCGAACTGGTGCCCAAGCGTTTCGCGCTTGTGCATGCGGAAAAGATCGCAGTGGTGGTGGCAAAGCCGATGAAGCTGCTCTCCATGGCGACGCACCCGGTTGTGGTCGTTCTGGAAGTATCCGCCAACATCCTGATGAAAGTGCTGCGCGTGGGCGACAAATCGGACGCCGTGTCCGACGAGGAATTCCGCGCGATTTTGAGCGAGGGCGCCGAAAGCGGCGTCATCGAAAAGAGCGAGCATGAGATGCTCCAGCGCGTGATCCGCCTGGACGACCGCGACGTCAAATCCATCATGACGCACCGGACGGAGACGGTGTTTATCGACATCAACGATTCCATCGACGATATCCGCCGCAAGATTCACGAGGCGGGGCATTCCCGTTACCCCGTGATCGACGGCAGCCCGGACGAGGTGCGCGGGATCGTGCAGGCAAAAGACCTGCTCGACAATTCGCTCAGCACCGGCGGCTCTCTGGAGATTTCGCAGCATCTGAAAGACGTTATGGTGTTGCCGGAGGGCGCGTCGTGCCTCCAGGCGCTGGAAAGTTTCAAGCGCCATCACATCAACCTGATCGTCATCGTGGACGAGTATGGCAGCACGCAGGGAATTGTCACATCATCCGATATCCTGGAAGCGATTGTCGGTATCCTGCCATCCAATTACGACCATGACGACCAGTTGAAAATCGTGCAGCGGGAAAACGGCACGTGGCTGGTGGACGGGCGCACGCCGATCGAGGAGATCCACCTGGCTATCGGCCTGTATGAGATCAGCGCCGACGAAGACTTCGACACCATCGCGGGGTTTGTGCTGGAGACAATGCGCAAGGCGCCGCGCGAGGGCGTTTCGTTCGAGGCGTTCGGTCACAGGTTCGAAATTGTCGATATGGATGGGCACCGCATCGACAAGGTCCTGATCCGAAAGCTGGAAGATCAGGCGGAAGAATAGGCCAAGAAGGCCTATTCCGGTTTTGTCGTGTTGGTATACGCCTTCACGAACGCATTGCGCAGAATGCCGTTGATGGTGGACCAGAAATCCGTTTCAGGGCTGTTGAGGTTTCCTTCAAGCGTAATTTGCGTGGCGACCTGATCCTTTTGCTGGTTCGAGAAGATTTCCACGACAACGGAAACAACGGATTCCCAAATGGTATCGAACACGTCGTCGTTTTCATCGATCATCTCAATATTCCGCAACAGCGGTTTGACGAAGCCCGATACCTGCCCGTCCTTCACGTTCAGTTGTGTGTAGACATCGAAATTTCCGTCGGTGAAATCGATCCCGGCGAAAGCCTTGGAATAGGTGTTCAGGGCAGGGAGGCTGACTTTCTCCAGCTTGCCGTCGATATCCATGTCGGGAATCTTGCGCAGGATGTTCAGCTTTCCGTCAATGGCGAGGCTGCCGCCGCCGATGGAGGCGCCACGCGCCGTGATATCCGAAGGCAGCGCGACGTTTTTATCGTCAGCATTGCGCAGGTTGGTCACACGCGCATTCAGGTCTTTTATAAAAAGATCGATATTCGGGGACGTTGAAAAGTTTTTGTAGGTAACGGTGCCGTTGTTGATTTCGACAAAGTTGATGTCGAGCGGCATCAGTTCCTCAATCGGCTTGGTCCAGTCGGTATCCTCCCCGGTCTGGGCTGTCTGGCCGCTTTTGCCGACGGCGAAGTTCAGAGTCGGCTGCGTCAGTGTTACATCACCGACGACCGCGCCCTTGAACAACGCGCCCCATTGAATGGACAAATCTGTTTTCTTGATATCGATAAAGGGGACGGGGATATCGCCCTTTGCTTTTTTATCAAGCTTCAGATCATAGATGACATAGGCGCCGCGGATGAGGGCGATATCGACATCGCTGATCGATCCGGAATAACCGGGAATATTGTTGAGCGTGTTGTTGACGTAGTCCGTGACGTAATAGGGCAGGTAGATGCGCCCGGCAATCAGCGCCGCCGCAAGTATTGTAAGAGTCCAGAAAGCAACGTTGCGTACGCGGCGGCGATGATGCGGCCTAGCGGGCAGGGTTGTGTCGCCGCCATCATTCCTGTCCGTTTTGACCAGATGGGGGCGGACAGGGTTGTTCGTATCGGAATAAAGCTTGGCGACCTTGGACATGGGTTCCTGCCTTTTTTCATGTTTCCATGCAATTCCAACGGCTTAGCGGGGAAATGGTTCAACCGGGCAGGCTCAGCGCATGCGGTATTATGATACCGTATCGAAAAAAGCCTGTTTTTCCTTGACGTTGAGCGGGTTTCGGGCGCATATAACGCGCAGAATTTAACCACCGACCAACAGAAAGAAACCTATCATGACCTACTCCGCAAAAGCGGCAGATGTTCAGAAGGACTGGGTGCTGATCGACGCCGAAGGGCTCGTTCTCGGCCGTCTGGCTTCGCTCATCGCCCTGCGTCTGCGCGGCAAGCACAAGCCGAGCTACACCCCCCACATCGATGACGGCGACAATGTTGTCGTTATCAACGCCGAAAAAGTCCGCCTGACCGGCAACAAGGCGCAGGCCGATATTTTCTACTGGCACACCGGTTATCCGGGTGGGATCAAAGGCCGTTCCAAGGGCGAAATCCTGGAAGGCAAATATCCTGAGCGCGTGATCGAAAAGGCCGTGGAGCGCATGCTTCCGGAAGGCCCGCTTGCCCGCAAGCAGCTCAAGAACCTGAAAGTTTACGCAGGCACCAGCCACCCGCATGAAGCGCAGTCGCCGAAAACGGTAGACATCGCCGGCATGAACAAAAAGAACAAGAGAGACTAATCATGGCGAAAAATGAATCCGCAGTGAAAGACATGGCCGACATCGGCGCAGCAGCTGCCGCAACCGAAAACAAAGCCCGTGAAGCCAAGACCGATGCGCAAGGCCGCGCATACGGCACCGGACGCCGTAAGGAATCCGTCGCCCGCGTTTGGGTCAAGCGCGGCAAGGGCAAGATCATCGTCAACGGCAAGCCGCAAGAGCAATATTTCGGCCGCCAGACGCACCTGCTCGTGCTGAATCAGCCGTTCCTCGTCGCAAACCGCGTCGGTGAATTCGACGTTGAATGCACGGTCGTCGGCGGCGGTCTGTCCGGCCAGGCCGGCGCGATCCGCCACGGCATTTCCCGCGCGCTGGACAACTTTGAACCCGCGCTGCACGGCTCCTTGAAAAAAGCTGGCTTCCTGACCCGCGATGCGCGCCAGGTCGAGCGTAAGAAGGTCGGCCGTCACAAGGCACGCCGCTCCAAGCAGTGGGCGAAGCGTTAATCGCTTTTTTCTACAAAATATTCGAAACACCCCCATTTGGGGGTGTTTTTTATTGACATAATTTAAATAGTATTTTACAGAACGAAAATTGTAAGGAGAATTATCATGTTAATCGGTCAGAAAGAGCAGCCTCTCGACATCCCCGTAGTACAAGATGTCTTATCTCGTATCGTGCTGGCAATGGTACGTTATCACGTGGATGACGCCAATAATCACGAAAACCTATCCGACCCTTTTAAATCCGCGGCCGATGATATACGGCCAAGGATTTTTATATCTTATTTAAGGCATTTTCAAAACGGTTTAGGCGTAATCTACAGGCCGGATACAAAGGCTTCTGATATAAATGAGCTGCTTAATAGATATGCAACGCACGTAGTAACGACCTTATCTCCCGAAGAGGGCGGGCCGCTGCTGGACATATGCAGTAAAAAATATGCCGATGCGCCAACAGGAACGACCATAGAATTAGAAGCCCGGCGGCAAGAAGCGGTGGAATTCACTGCCGGCATGATTACACTATTTGAAACGCTATCCCGCCATTCCGAATTGCGTTCAGTGTCAGATCATATTCACAATTTACCGGGATCAGGTATAATGGCGCAGCCATTGCAAGAAAGGCTTGAGGTTCTCCACGACTTTGCTGAAGAAATGCGTAACGCGCTGAAGCAGGTTGCGCAAGAACCTTTTGCGCCGGCACTTGAGGGCTGGACACCGGCGGAACATCGGCCTATCTAGTTTTCTCTTGAATATCGAAAAAGCTGGCCTGCAAACCAGGCCGGCTTTTTTATGCGCGCCCGGAAAAGCCTGACAGAAATTTTTTGATGTCCGGCCTGTTTAAAATCCTCATGCGGCCCATTGCATAACGCCGATGGCCGGGCGGAGCAAGGATTATTGAATCTCAAATCTTAATTTTCTGGAGCAATTCGAAATCGCGGCAGACGGGAGTTGCGCGATACTGATCGGCTTTTTAAAAAAAATGTGGTTAAGATGGCCGGCATAGTCAACATTTCGAGGGCTCCATGACCGGATTGATCCTTCCCTATAAGGGCATCATGCCCCAAATTCATGAAAGCGCGTTTATTGCGCCGAACGCGTGCATCGCGGGCGACGTGGTGATCGGCGAGGATTCAAATATCTGGTTCGGCGTCAACATGCGCGGGGACGTGCATGAAATCCGCATCGGCAAGCGCACGAACATTCAGGATGGGTGCGTCCTCCACGTCACGCGCGGCGTATCGGGATGTTATGTCGGCGACGGCGTGACGGTGGGGCACATGGCGCTGCTCCATGCCTGTACGATCGAGGACAGCGCGTTCATCGGCATGGGCGCGATTGTTCTCGACGAGGCGGTGGTGGAGAGCGGTGCGATGGTCGCGGCGGGCGCTGTGGTGACGCCGAAAAAACGCGTGCCGAGCGGTGAGTTATGGGCCGGAAACCCGGCGCGGTTGATGCGCAAGCTCAGCCAGGCTGACCTGGATTTCTTTCCAGTGTCGGCGGAGAATTATGTGCGTTTGTCGAAGGAGTATTTATAACCGCGTTCCGCCGATGATAAAAATCAGCGGGCTTAATTTCTCTGCGGCGAAATAGGACGCTTTGTTTTGTCCGTTCATGATAACTGTTCGATCTTCCGTATCGTGCATGAACGATATTCTTCCGGGCATGATTTCGTCCAGCTTGTCTGAAACCAGCCTGCAACGCTTTCTGATGATGCGGTGGGATATCGACGCATCGTACTGGGCCATCATGGCGGCCATATTGCCGGGCTGAACGGCAACGCTGGCTCTTTGAAAATCCCGGCTTGTGCATAAATTCATCTGGATCTGATCGCCCGCCTCCAGAATCTTATAATCACTAATTCCTGCAACATGGGCCGCATGGCGGAAGCGTTCTATCGCCAGGCTGCGCTCGGTTGAATTATAAGGATCCTCAAGCCTTTTAAACATGTAGTAAGGATACGCTTCATCCGAAAACGCGCTGACGAGGCGGAGGTGCGGGGCGTTCGTCATTGCGCAAGCCTTATGCCGGGGCCTGTGTTTGAATCTGTGCGTTTGGTACTGATCTCAATGCCTTCTTTGTGCTTTTCCGCAATCAGGGCTTCGTTCACGGCGTCAAAGGATTCTACGCTCGTATCTTCTGGCATGTAGACATTTATCTCGCCCTTTTCAAACAAAACGCGGAAGTCATCGCATTTCATGATTTGGCAAACCTGAACCAAATGATTCATATCGCCGCGAGGGTCGATGGAGTCGCAAACGGTCACGGTGTGCACCACGTGATAATTATCCGGTTTGAATTTCTTTACGTCTGTGCAAGGACGCGGTCCCGATGCGGAAGCATTATTCGGCTTTTTGCCCCGGAGCGCTTCCAAAAACCTGTCATGATCGGCAGATGTACGAAAATGCACGGTCAAATGTTCGTCCGTTTCCTGCCTGATTTCCGCTGCGCCTTCAGAAATGCGTGCGCGTTCGAGGGCCCGTGCGCATTGGGCGAACAAAGCATCCAGCTGTTTTCTGTTTTGAAATAGCACAGAAATGTCTGTGACTACCTTGAAGGGATGGGTTTCATTTATATCAGACATAAAAACTTATCCTGTGCGTCGTAATTGCAATCTTAGAACAACCCTTTCAGCGGCGGTTCGTACGATCCGGATGGTTTGTGCCGGGCATTCGGGTTTTGGGGAACGGGAATATCCACCTCGTCCGCGAGCCTGTGAAGTTTTTGCACAAGAGATTCCTTCTTGAGGTGAATGCAAAGTGCGGCGCGCGTGCCGGTTACTTTAAAATCTCCGTCTGACAGGCCCAATTCGCGGATGGCCGCATAATATTTGCGGCGTACGGCCACAGCTTCCGGACGATAACCGGGAGATTCATAGCAAACCCCAGCGGTGTAGGGATAAGTTTGCTTGCAGACCGGTTCCGGTTCGGACGTGGCTGAATAGGCCAAGCGTAAACCCATTGTACAAATCCCCCCATCAGAGTTGAAGACAAGAGGGTTATAATATTAGATATGTAAAATGGGCAAGATAAAAGTCATGTCAGACCCGCATTTTTCACATGACTGTGCGGTGCGGCCCGATCGGTACGTATGAGAGAGCGTGAGTTTAGCCCTGAGGCGGTTTTGGCGGTTCCGGCTTTTTCTTAACGAATGAGCCGGGGGCCGGTTCGATTTCATTCTTGGGCGCGCGGGCCGGAATTTGTTTTCCGGCGTAATCGCCGATCCAGTCCTGCCAGTCCGTCCACCATGAGCCGCGGGTCTCCCTGGCATGTTCAAACCATTTCTCCGCCGACGGCGTGTCTTCGGACGACGACCAGAAGCAGTATTTCCCGGCGGCGGGCGGGTTGACCACACCGGCAACGTGACCGGAGGCGGATAAGGTGAATTTCTTCGGGCCGGAAAAAGCAGAGTAGCCGGAATAGGTTGCCTTCCACGGGGCGATATGGTCTTCCCGCGTGGACAGGAAAT
The DNA here is from genome assembly GCA_039808805.1 of Micavibrio sp. Taxonomy (GTDB): domain Bacteria; phylum Pseudomonadota; class Alphaproteobacteria; order Micavibrionales; family Micavibrionaceae; genus Micavibrio_A. The sequence goes on along the minus strand of JBDHTU010000005.1, from coordinate 18,254 downwards.
AGGCCGGGGTTTCGATGTCGCGCACGTCGATTTTGACGCCGTCTATTTCCAGCCCTTCGGGTTCGATCAATCTGTTCTCCAGATACATGTTGCGCAGGTAGAAGGAATGCATCGCGCAGGGCATGTTGGTGGAATCATCGTTCCAATAGAGCAGGTCGAACGGGAAGGGTTCTTTCCCCATCAGATAATTGTTGATGACGAAGGACCAGATCATGTCGTTCGCGCGCAGGATGGCAAAAGTTTTCTGCAGATAGTCGCCGGAGAAGATGCCGGTTTCGCGCATTTCGCGTTCCATCGCGTCGATCTGTTTTTCGTCCGTGAAAAGTTTCAAGTCACCCGCATTGGCGAAGTCGATCAGCGTGGTCAGGAAGGTTGTGGACGCAACGCGGTCCGTCTGCCCGTTCGCCTTCAGCCATGCGAGCGTGATGGCCAGCAGCGTGCCGCCGATGCAATAGGCGATGACGTTCGCGGATTTTTCACCGGTGATTTTTTCAACCTGTGTCAGCGCATCGAGGACGCCGCCATGCATATAATCCGCGAAGGTTTTGTCCGCCTGATCGGCTCCGGGATTGACCCAGGAGACGATGAAAACAGTGTGCCCCTGGTCCACCAGCCATTTGACGAGGGAGTTTTCGGGGCGCATATCCAGAATGTAATATTTGTTGATCCATGGGGGGACGATCAGCAGCGGTTTTTGAAAAACCTTTTCCGTGGCCGGCGCATATTGGATCAACTGCATCAGGTCGTTCTGGTAGACGACGGAGCCTTTGGTCGCGGCGAGGTTTTCGCCGAGCTTGAACGCCTCATAATTCGTCGTACTGATCTTGATCTCACCCTGGCCGCGCTCCAGATCTTCCAGCAAATTTTCAAGCCCGTGGACGAGGTTTTCGCCGCCGGTGCGGATGGTTTCTTTTAAAACATCCGGATTGGTGAGAACGAAGTTGGTCGGCGCCATCGCGTCCGAAAACTGGCGGGTGTAAAAATCAATCTGTTCGACCATGTCTTTGTCCAACCCTTCGGTGGAGCGGACGACGCGGTGCATCCAGCCGGATGTCATCAGGTAGGATTGCTTGATGAAATCGAACAGGACGTTTTCATTCCATTCTTCCGAGCGGAAGCGGCGGTCGCCGGGTTCGGGCTTGTACAGATCTTCGGTCTTTTCGCCGGACATTTTGGAAAGCGTGTTCTGCCACAGCCCGGCCCATTGCTGCCAATATTCGAATTGCAGTTCGATCAGCTTCTTCGGGTTGGACATCAGCACGGCGAGGAAGGCGGTAAACCGTTCCTGAAGCTGGAGCATCGGGTCTATGGCGGACAGGGTGGCGTCCTTGCCCCGGCGCTCCATATAGTCCTGTATCAGCGGGATGGCCCGTTCCATGGCGTCGCTCAGCGCGTGGGACAGCACGATCGGGTCGATCGCCTGCTTTGAAATCTGGTCAGAGTCGTCTTTTTTCCGGGGCATCGGGGCGGCCATGGGCGAATATCTGTATGGGGTGTGGAAAATCGTTAAGAAAACAGGCCCTGACTTTGCCCGAGGCGACGCGAAAAATCAACAATTTCAATAAACTTGGGGAATTCCTTCGCCCGGCTTCTTGCACCGTGCGGTCTTTTCCGACAGGATAGGCGCCGCGTAATCCTGCAGGAGGTTTTAAACCCGTGAGCATCGCCCCGAAATTCCTGGCGCTGGCCGCCATCGCCGCCCTGATACCCGCGCTTGCCGCGTGCGAAAGCACGAGCGCCGAAAAGAGCGCCGAGCCGATCAAGATCACCTCAAACCTCGACAATGCGCCGACGGCGTCCGTGCCGCAATTCCCGATCCCCGAAGACCGAGACCTGCGCGTGATGACCAGCAAGCTTTCGGGCGGTTCGGTGGAGATTTATGAACTGGACGGTGCGCCGCCGCCGATGGGCGCATCCGTGCCGCCGGTACAGCCGGTCTATGACGGCATCCCGCTGGCCACCGATCCGCGCGTGACGGTGTATCCGCTGGACGGGGCGCCGATGGCGGGCGGTTATGGCGCGCCTGCGCCATCCTGGCCAAGTGCCGCGATGCCATCCGGCGCCCCCGGCATGACGCCGCCGCCGGGCGCATGGGGCGGCGATGCGCCGATGGATATCGTGGCGGGCAGATTGTCCCCGCGCCAGAGCCCAAGTGTTTCCAGCGTATATTTCAATTACGGGTCCGCCAACCTCGGCAGCCCGGAGCGCAATGTATTGCGCAATGTCGCCGAGACGGCAAAGTTCGCGCCCGTCGACCGTGTGAGCGTGGAAGGCCATGCCAGCGCGCCAGCGCAAGTTTCCGACCCGGTCAAGGCGAAGATCCTGAACCTGAAAGAATCCATGAACAGGGCGCAGGCCGTTTCACAAAACCTGATCGAGAGCGGCGTTCCGGCCGAGAAGATCAAGGCCGTGGGATGGGGCGACACCAAGCAGTCCCCCGGAAACGAAGCGGACCAGCGCCGCGTCGACGTGATCACGGGCCTGCAATAACCACGCATACGTAAGAAATTGACGACATGAACAAGCCGCTTCGCATCGCCATCGCCGGGCTCGGCACCGTCGGGGCCGGGGTCATCAAGGTCCTCAACACCCATGGCGCAGAGATAGCGCGCCGCGCAGGCAGGCCGATCGAAGTCGTCGCCGTAAACGCACGCGATGCGAAAAAAGACCGCGGCGTGGACGTTTCCAAGTTCCAGTGGATCGATGATGCCGCGAACGTTGCGAATTGCGATGCCGATGTTGTGGTGGAGTTGATCGGCGGCGACGAAGGCGCGGCGCGCGCGCTGGTCGAGGGTGCGCTTAAAAACAAAAAGCACGTGGTAACCGCCAACAAGGCTTTGCTGGCCAAGCACGGTTTCGCGTTGGCAAAACTGGCCGAGGAAAACGGTGCTAGCCTGAATTTTGAGGCGTCCGTCGCGGGCGGCATTCCAATCATCAAAACCCTGCGTGAAGGTTTCGCCGGGAACGCGGTGCAGGGTGTGTACGGCATCCTGAACGGTACCTGCAATTATATCCTGACCGAAATGCGCACCACGGGCCGCGATTTTGCGGATGTTTTGAAAGAGGCGCAGGAAAAAGGATATGCCGAAGCGGACCCGACCTTTGACGTTGACGGGATAGACGCGGCACACAAGCTCACGCTCCTGTCTGCGCTTGCCTATGGCATCAAGCCGGATTTCGGCGCCATCGATATCACCGGCATCCGCCGCATCACGGCGAGCGATATTCAATTTGCGGAAGAACTCGGCTGCCGCATCAAGCTGCTGGGCATTGCCCGGATGATGGGCGGCAAGATCGCGCAGAGCCTTGAGCCGTGCCTTGTGCCGGTGGATTCCGCCCTGGGGAGCGTCGAAGGCGTGTTCAATGCCGTGTTCGTGGAAGGCGATTTTGTCGGCGATGCAATGCTGGAAGGGCGCGGCGCAGGCGAAGGCCCGACGGCAAGCGCGGTCTTGTCCGACCTGATCGACCTTGCGCGCGGATACAGATTGCCGACCTTCGGGGTTCCGGCGGACGCGTTGAAAACCGCGACATGGGCCGGCCCGGAAGAAATTGTCAGCGAGCAGTATATCCATCTGGTCGTGCTTGACCAGCCGGGCGTGATTGCAGACGTATCGGCCATCCTGCGCGATTACAAGATTTCCATCGAGAGTATGCTTCAGCGCGGGCGCGACCCGGGGCAGCCTGTCTCCGTCGTCATCACAACGCATGAATGTTCGCGCGCGGCGATCCGCGCCGCCACGGACAAAATCGCCAGACTGCCCAGCATGGCAGCCGCGCCGACCGTTCTGCGCGTCGAAAAGTTTTAAAACAACCTCAAAGCCCGAGGGGTGGAGGCATCATGAGCATATCGAGCCGCCGCAAGGAAGATTTTTCCATGGACAGGAACCTGTCCTTGGAAGCGGTACGCGTGACTGAAGCGGCGGCATTGGCCGCATCGCGTACCATTGGCCGCGGCGATGAAAAAGCGGCGGACAAGGCGGCGGTGGATGCGATGCGTGACGCGCTCAACACCCTTTCGATGCAAGGTACCGTTGTCATCGGCGAAGGGGAGCGCGACGAAGCGCCAATGCTGTATATCGGGGAGAAAATCGGCAGCGGGCAGGGGCCTGTGCTTGATATCGCGCTCGACCCGCTGGAAGGCACGACGATCACGGCCAAGGGCGGGCAGAACGCGCTCGCGGTGATTGCCATGACGGAGCAGGGCGGTTTTTTGAACGCGCCGGATGTTTACATGCAAAAGATCGGCGTGGGGCCGGGGATCGATGAGCGCAAGCTGGACCTCGACGCGCCGCCCGCCGACATTCTGCGCCTTGTGGCAAAACAAAAAGATGTGGCCGTGGAGGATTTGCTGGTCTGTATCCTCGATCGTCCGCGGCATGAGGATTTGATTGCCCAGGTGCGCGCAGCCGGTGCGCGGATCAGCCTCATTCAAGATGGGGATGTCAGTGCGGTGATCGCCACGTGCGAGGCGGAGACCGGCATCGACATTTATATGGGGACGGGCGGCGCGCCGGAAGGCGTTCTGGCGGCGGCGGCGTTGCAATGCCTTGGCGGCAAGATGATCGGGCGGCTGGTCTTCCGCAACGAGGATGAAAAAGCCCGTGCGGCGAAAGTGGGCATCACAGATTTGGCCCGCGTGTACGGTACGGACGACCTTGCCAAGCCGGATAATGTTATGTTTGCCGCAACGGGCGTAACAGACGGGCCGATGCTACGCGGGGTACGCAGGCATGCGGGCGGGGCAAGCACCCATTCGATTATTATGCGGTCCAAGACCGGGACGGTGCGGCGGATCGAGGCCAGCCACAATTTCACCCGCAAATCGGAATATTAGAAGACGGGAAAACCAAGCCGTCTCAAGAGTTTGGCCGTTTTGCTTCAAAGATCGTGCGGATAAGGATATTTTAGCTCTAGTCTCCGAGTCCCGCTTCGCCTAGTCTGGTTTCTCCGATTCCTCTTACCGCCGATTGATTTGAATGGATAGTGCAACGCTGTCATTTCTGGATGTGCACCGCTCGCTGAAAGATTCCCGATGGGTCTTTCCGGCGGTGGAGCAGGACGTGGTCAGCCGCATAAGCCAGGCGCATGGTTTGCCGGATTTCATTGCGCGGATGCTTCACCTGCGCGGCGTCGATGTGGACGGTGTGGACGGTTTTTTGAACCCGACATTGGGGCGCCATTTTCCGGACCCGTTTTCGATGCGCGGCATGAAAGACTTTGCCGAAGAGATGGCCAAGAAAATCATCGACGGAGAGAAGATCGGTGTGCTGGCCGACTTCGACGTAGACGGCGCGACATCGGGCGCAATTTTGATCAAATTCCTGCGCCATTGCGGCATTGAGCCGTGCGTTTATATCCCCGACCGTTTGAGCGAGGGATATGGGCCGAGCCTGAATGCGCTCCAGACCCTGAAGCATGATGGGGCAAAAACCGTTATCATGGCGGATTGCGGGACCACGGCGTTTGAACCCGTTAGCGGCGGGCGCAATATCGGCCTCGACATTATTATCTTCGACCATCACGAGGCGGAAGACAGCCTGCCTGCGGCCAACCATGTGATCAACCCGAAGAGGAAGGATTGCCCATCAGGTCTTGGCATGCTCGCCGCCTGCGGCGTCAGCTTCCTTGCCTGTGTGGCATTGAACAATGTCCTGCGTCGGGAGAAGTTTTTCGAAAAGCGCGGGATTGCCGAAGCGCCGCTGAAAAACTGGATGGACCTCGTAGCCTTGGGAACCGTGTGCGACATGGTGCCTATGACAGGCCCGAACAGATTGTTCGTGCGCGTTGGGTTTGAGCAGATGGCGGCCAAGAATAACCACGGCATCCGCGCGCTGTGTGAGGTGGCCAACCTTGAAACGGCGCCGACGCAGATGGATGCCGGGTTTACGCTCGGCCCGCGCATCAACGCCGGAAGCCGTGTCCATAAATCCGACCTCGGCGCGCGGCTGCTCTCTACCGACGATATCGACGAGGCGCGGTCGATCGCGTTCGTGCTCGACGACTGCAATGAGCAGCGCAAGAAAATCCAGTCGCAGATGATGAAAGAGGCGGTGGAACGCGTGGAGCAGGGCGGGCTGGATAAAGAACCCGTGATCATCGTGTCCGACCCGGACTGGCATCCCGGCCTTTCCGGCCTGGTCGCAGGACGCCTGAAAGAACGGTTCGGCAAGCCCGCCGTTGTGGTGACATTCGCCACCAATCCGGACGGCGTTCAGGAAGGGCGCGGATCAGGACGATCCATCACCGGCGTCAACATGGCCGATGCGTTTATATCTGCCCGGAACGAAGGCCTGTTGGTCAAGGGCGGCGGGCATGCGATGGCGGGCGGGTTCACCGTGATGCCGGACCGCTTGCCGGACCTGCGCGCGTACCTGGCGCAAACCATCGCGGCGCAGATGGAGAATATAGATACCACGACCGAAACCGTGATCGACGGCATCGCTACCATTCGCGGCGCGCAGACGCAGTTCGTGCGCCTTGTAACCGACCGGATCGGTCCGTTCGGCCCGCAGAATGTGGAGCCGACCTTCGCGCTGGCGCATGTGCGTATCCAGATGGCCGACGTTTTGAAAGACAAGCATATCCGCATCCAGATGTCGGATTGGGAAGGTGGGCCGCGCATGAAGGCGATGTTCTTTAACGGCGTCGGGACAAAACTGGGGCAGGCGCTTCTGACCCACAACCAGAACCTGTTCCACATGGCGGGACAGTTCAAGATCAACAGCTGGCAGGGACGGGAGAGCGTAGAATTCATGTTGTCCGATGCGGCCCACGCCTCCGCCGGCGGCAACGGCGCGCCGGATGGCCGCATCGCGGCGTGATACCGGTTTTCCAGTATCCACAAAACCATGTTGAAAAGCCGCCAAGGCGTATAGCCGGCGTGGCGCATTTTAGGCCATGCACCAACAATATCTTGATTTTTCGCCCTTTCGCAGCATATGAAGGGCACATGAAAGAAAGCCTGCAGAAATCCTTAAGCTGGGCGGTGCTCCTGTCGGAGACCAGCCATGTGTTCTGCTGCGTCCTGCCGACCTTATTCTCCCTGATGGGGCTTCTGGCCGGGCTGGGCGTCGTGGCGACACTGCCGCCCTCGATGATCGCCCTGCATGATGTATTACACCGCTGGGAATTGCCGATGATCATTGCCTCCGGTGCGGTTTTGGCGCTGGGCTGGGGCGCGACATGGTATAGCGACCGGATCGATTGCCACAACACGGGCTGCTGCCACGGCGCCTGCGCCCCGCGTAAAAACAAGGCCCATGTCATCCTGAAAATTGCGACCGTGCTGTTCGTGGTTAACGTTGCCGTTTACGTCCTGATCCACCGCAGCGGGTGGTTCGGCCCTATGCCGGGAGCCGCGGAGAGCCACGTTCATGAGGAAAACCACCCCCATTGAGCCGATTACCGGAAACAAACCTTGCGCAAAGCGGCGGAAATCTGCTAAACATCGCCGCAATAAGGCAGTTTTTATATGAAGTTTGAAGATCTTGGCCTGAGCCCCGAAACGCTGCGCGCGGTCACGGAAAAAGGCTATGAAACGCCAACCCCCATTCAGGAAAAAGCCATTCCCGTCATTATGATGGCGCGGGATGTGGTCGGGCTTGCCCAGACCGGAACCGGCAAGACCGCCGGATTCACCCTGCCGATGATCGACGCGCTGGCCGGCGGCCGTGCGCGCATGCGTATGCCGCGCTCCCTCGTGCTGGAGCCGACGCGCGAACTCGCGGCGCAGGTTGCCGAGAATTTCAAGACCTACGGCAAGTATCACAAGCTTTCGATGGCGCTGCTGGTCGGCGGCGAAAGCATGGCGGATCAGACCAAGCTGCTCGACAAGGGTGTGGACGTCCTGATCGCAACACCGGGCCGTCTGCTTGATCTGTTCGGGCGCGGATCGATCCTGCTCAACGATATCAAGATCCTCGTCATCGACGAGGCGGACCGCATGCTCGACATGGGGTTCATTCCGGACATTGAAAAGATCGTCTCCCTGATACCGCCCAACAGGCAGACACTTCTTTTTTCGGCCACCATGCCGCCGGAGATCAAGCGTTTGACGGACAAATTCCTGTCCAACCCGAAAGAGATTTCCGTGGCTGCGCCCGCGACAACGGCCTCGACGGTGGAGCAGCACCTGGTGCATGCGCACCCGAAGGACAAAAAGCGCGTTCTGGCGCAGATCATGAAACAGGAAGAACCGAAAAACGCGTTCGTATTCCTGAACCGTAAACGCGACATCGGCGACGTGGCGAAATACCTGAAAGGCCTCGGCTATGCCGCGGCTCCGCTGCACGGCGATATGGTCCAGTCGGCCCGGACGCAGACCTTGCAGGAATTCCGCGACGGCAAGGTGAAATTCCTGGTGTGCAGCGACGTTGCCGCGCGGGGACTGGATATTTCCGCCGTCAGCCACGTGTTCAATTATGATGTGCCAATGAGCCCGGACGATTACGTCCACCGCATCGGCCGGACGGGCCGCGCGGGCCAGAGCGGCCGCGCCTGGATGATTGCTACGAAAGAAGATGAAAAATTTCTTTTAAGCATCGAAAAACTCATAAAAAAATCAATTCCCGCTGTGGAGATTCCTGTGGCGCGTGAACCGCGTGACGAGGCGCAGAATGAGCGCAAGCCGCGCCGCGAGGAGCGTGCTCCCCGCCGTGAAGAGCGCGGCCCCCGTGAAAATCGCGGTGAAGTCTCCGAGATGAAACCCAAGCGTCCGCCAACCCCGCAGGTGCGCGATGACGACAAGGCCGATTCGCCCGGTTTCGGAGACGATGTGCCGGCCTTTTTCCGCTAAGGCCGCAAGCGCCGAGAACGCAATAAAACCGCGCTTTCGCAATTGACTTTTCCGCCAAAACCTCAATGATTGGAGGGCCTGTTCGGGCCCCGCGTTTACTGTTCACGTTCCAGGAGATTTCCCATTTCCAAAAAGCACGGCCTATGTTTGCTGACAGCTACGTTTCTGACCGCCTTTGTCGCGTCGAGCGCACCCGCATGGGCGGCGCTGGTCGAATCCGAGAACGGGTCCGCGCGCGACAACGGCATCCCCGAATTCCCGGATGAAAACAACCAGCCCGTAGACCTGGAGGCGGACAACCTGATCCATGACGAGGGCACGCAGACCGTCACCGCCAAGGGCAATGTCGAACTGGTGCAGGCGGGGCGGATCGTCAAGGCGGATGCGATTTCATACAATCTCCAGACCGAGCAGGTGCGCGCCACCGGCAACGTGGTGATGAGCGAGCCGGACGGCACAACCTATTTCGCGGACGATGTCGAATTGACGCAGGACATGAAAGACGGGTTTGTCCAGGGGCTTCAAATCCTCCTTGCCGACGGTTCGCGTTTTACGGCGGAAGAAGGCAAGCGCACCGGCGGCACGGTCATCGAATTGAAACGCGCGACCTACACGCCGTGCGAGCCGTGCAAGGAAAGCCCGGAGCGCCCGCCATTGTGGCAGCTGCGCGCGAACGAGGTGCGGCACGACGAGGCGGAGCACCGCATCACATACCGCGATGCATGGTTCGAGTTTGCTGGCGTGCCGTTGATGTACACGCCGTATTTCGCGCACCCGGACGGCAGCGAAAAACAGAAAAGCGGCTTTTTGACGCCGAGATTCGGTTACGATTCCGAACTGGGCGCGTCGTATTCCCAGCAATATTATTATGCCATCGCGCCGGACAAGGATGCGACGATCGGCGTGGTCGCGCTGAGCGATGCCAACCCCGTCGCCATGGCCGAATACCGCCAGCGGTTTGAAAACGCGGAAATCCAGTTGAACGGAAGCGGCACCGTATCCGACCGCAAGGATTCGACCGGCGGCATGACCGTCACGCGCGAAGATGAAACGCGCGGGCATCTGTTCGCCGACGGCGTGTGGGATATGAATGAAAACTGGCGGTCCGGCGTGCGTGTCGCCGTGGCGTCGGATGACCAGTATCTGCGCCAGTACAACATCGATTCCGACAGTGTGCTGGAAAACGAAATTTATGCCGAACGCTTTTCGGGCCGGAATTACATGGTCGGCCGCGCCATGGCGTTTCAGGATGTGCGTGTCAGTAGCCGTCAGGTGGACGACCAGCCCGCCGTGTTGCCGGAGGCGATTGCATCGTTCTATGGCGATCCGAACGGGCTGCTCGGCGGACGATGGAATGCGGAAATGTCTACGCTCGGCCTCTACCGCGACGGAAACGGGCAGGACGTGGCGCGCGGATCGATTGATCTCGGCTGGCAACGGCGTTTTATCACGGGTTTCGGTCTCGTTAACAAGTTCGATGCGATGCTTCGCGGCGATGCCTATAACGTGCAGGACAGTGTGAGCGCGGCCCCGGACGATGATTCCGACGAAAACCTGACGCGCGGTTTTGCGCTGGCCAATTACGAGGTTAGCTATCCGTTCGTCAAACGTTTTGAAACTTCGCAGATGACGATTGCGCCTGTAGCCTCCGTCACCACCGCGACCAATGTCGATAACGATGACGACGTTCCGAACGAAGACAGCCAGGATTTCACGCTCGACGCCTCCAACATTTTCGAGGCCAACCGTTCACCGGGATACGATTTGATCGAAGACGGCAGCCATACCACGTATGGCATCCGCACCGGCTATTACACGGATGGCGGATCGCGCGCGGAAGTCTTCCTTGGTCAAAGTTATCGTTTTGATGACGGCGATAACCCGTTCTCTAAAGGGTCCGGCCTGTCGGATCAGCAATCCGATTACGTGGGGCAGGTCTCCGCCTCTATCGCAGATACGCTGGATTTCGATTACAGGTTCCAGCTGGATCACGACAATTTCGCTTCGCAGCGGCATGAACTCGATACGCTTGCACGGCTTGGCCGTCTTGAACTGGGCGCGCTCTATTTCTTCATCAACGGGCTGGAAGGCACGGACCTTGATCAATCCCGCGAGCAGATTCGCCCGATGGCGCGTTTCCGGTTTTACGACGACTGGTGGATGACGGGCGCCGCGCGCTACGACCTTGGCGATGAAGACGAAGGACTGCGCCGCGCGGCATACGGCATTGAATATCTGGGGCAGTGTATGACGTTCAGCTTTGTCGCGGAGCGTACATTGACGGATGACGACACCGGGGACAGCGATACGGAAATCATGTTCCGGATCGGGCTTAAGAACCTTGGCGATTTTGAAAGTTCCGGCATAAGCATCGGCGGCGGCGGCAACGATGATGATGATGACGACAACGAGGATCTTGTGAGCACGCAGGTCTCCAACAATTGAGCCTTGCCGCCCCGCGCCGGGATGCTATAGTCACTTTGTTTTCAGAAAACGGGAAGCATCATGGTTACATCATACAATCCCAGTGCGCGTTACCGCGACAGAGCCGTCCAGCGTATGACCAATGCGATCAGCATGCTGATCGTCATCGCCCTGTCCGCCAGCGTCGGTTTCTGGATGGGCAAGCAATATGGTGTGGAGCAGAATATTTCGCTTCAGGACCAGGTGGAAAGCCTGACCAAGGAACGCAACGTCCTTCAAAAGAACGTGACGGAATTGCGCGCCGAGGCGCAGACCGCCAACACGCGGTATGAGCAAATCAAGGCCGAATACAACGCCATTCTGCCCGAAGGGCCGATGCAGGATTTGACCAAACTGGTGCGTCAGCAGATCGACCAGGGAATGGCGCCGGAGCGCCTTGCGTTCGTCATCAAATCCGCCCGTCCGCCGACAGGATGCACCGATCCGGAAACCAAGCGTTTCGTCGTCTCTACGCCAAGCTATACGGGGCCGGATTCCAGCGCGTCTGTTGCCGATGGCGGTATCGTGATCAAGGCCAAGGGCGCATCGTCTTTCAACAAGGACGGCAAGCCGGAAGCATGGTTTGATCCTGCGCAAAACGTGGAAGTGTCATTCACCAGCCCGCTGGGCACCGAGGTGAAAAAAGGCGCATTCCCGATCCGTCACTCGGTGGTGCATGAGGGGCGCGAATATCGTTTCACGATTGAAGAAGGTGCAAAATCCTTTGCCAAGGTCGTGTTCGATTCCTGCGCCTATCCGTAAAGGCGCCTAATCCTTCTTCTCTTCGAAGCGGAGCAGCCTGCGGCTGTTGCCGTCCAGCCGGATAAAATTCTGGCGGATGCTGCTGGAGGGGATTTTAAAATAGTCTTTGAGCGCGCCGACCATATCGGCATCCGTTTCCAGAGAGCCGCGCACGTCGAAATTTTCCGGATAGAACAGCAGCGTGCCGTTCAGCATATTTCCGTCCTCCACCGTCATGCCGACGGAAAAAGGCAGCGGTCCGCCGACGAAGCCGCGTTCCGGTTGATAGGTCAGCGTGCCGTTGAAGCGGCCAGCCTGTTCCAGCGCGGGGCGCAACGTTTTCGGCTGACCTGTGGATTCCTCGACATAATCCAGAAGGCTGCCGAGGCCGTCACCTTTCAGGGCTGCGATAAATGCGGGATTATCTCCTTCGCGGCTATAGTCGGCAGTGAAAAGCACATCCTTCATGCCGGATATACCGGCGCGGGCGATCACACTCGCGGTTTTCGCGCGGTGATCGTTCACCAGCGTGACGTTTTGTAGCGGGATATCAAAAAATTTTGCGCCGCCGGCTTCCATCTGGCTTTGGAAACTGTAATCCGTTCCGGCAATATCGAGCCCCATCCAGCCGTTGAAGCGCGAGATTTGCAGCGGGCCGAAATTCAGGCGGCCGCCTTCGAGCTTTGCCGCGAGTTCCAGTGTTCCATCCCTGCGCAGCGCGCCTTCCCAGTTGCTGTCGAAACCAAGCTGGTATTGCGCGGCAATGATCCGCGCCTTGATATCGCGGTCTTCGGGATTTGAATCACTGTTGACCGCGGCTTCGGCAGTCAGGCGCAGATCGCCATATTGCGTGCCGAGATCGATGACGACATTGCCGAGCGTCAGCCGATAGGAAGGCAGGTGCATCAGTGCGTCAACCAGTTGGCGTCCCGAGGCGGCGAGCGTTTCGGATGTACGGATGATATTGACGTCGCGCACAGCCATCTGGCCGATTTTGCCGGTTGTCAGGAACACGGGCCATGACAGATCCGCTTTCAGTTCGCCGATTCGGTCATATCCTTCGCGGTCCAGATGAATGTCCTTTGCAGCGAAACCGGACGGGCGCAGCGTCATGTCCCCGATTGTTGCGTCTGAAAAGCCTGCGCCGCGGAGGAGCGATTCCACGTGCGCGGCGGCGGAGCGCGGCGCCTGAACCATGATCAGGTACAGCCCGGTGAAAACAAGGCCGATCAGGGCAAGAAGCAATATGGTGCGGCGGGAAAGCCCGGCGATTGTCGGCATGAAAATCCGTCTGCGCGTTAAATGTCGATATCCTGCACGAACTCGGCGTTTTCCTGGATAAACTGGAACCGCGCATCCGCGTTCTTGCCCATCAGGCGGTCGACAAGGTCGTCAATTTCCGGATGGCCCTGCGCACTCTTGTCGTTGTCCGCCATTTCTTCGGTGATGCCGAGCGCGGCCATCGCATCAGGGATGGTAACGCGCAAAAGCGTGCGGCTTTCGGGCGACATTGTGGTTTCTTTGAGTTGCGCGGCCGGCATTTCCCCCAAGCCTTTGAAGCGGGAGATATCGACCTTCTTCTTGTCCTTGAAGGTGGTCTTCATCAATTCGTCCTTGTGTGCGTCGTCACGGGCATATTCAGACACGTTCCCGGCGGTGAGGCGGTACAGCGGCGGCTGGGCCAGGTAGAGGTGGCCCTTTTCAATCATCCCCCGCATCTGGGTATAAAAGAAGGTGACGAGCAGCGAGGCGATGTGCGCGCCGTCAACGTCAGCATCCGTCATGATGACGATGCGTTCATACCGCAATTTTGAGACATCGAAGTCTTTGCCCGCACCGCAGCCGAGCGCGAGGATCAAGTCCTGAATTTCCTGGTTCTGGCGGATTTTGTCGGCGGTGGCGGAAACGACGTTCAGGATTTTACCGCGCAAAGGAAGCACAGCCTGCGTTTCCCGCGAGCGTGCCTGCTTGGCGGAGCCGCCGGCGGAGTCGCCTTCAACCAAAAATATTTCCGTATCTTCCGCATCCGTACGGGCGCAGTCGGCCAGTTTGCCGGGCAGACGCAATTTGCGGGTGGCGGATTTGCGCGCCATTTCCTTGTCGGATTTCCGGCGCTGGCGTTCTTCCGCGCGGTCGATGATGCTTTCGAGAAGCATTTTCGACGCAGCCGGGTCAGCCGTGAGCCAGTGATCAAAATAGTCTTTCATCGCAGAATCGACCCATTTGGTCGCTTCCATGCTGACGAGTTTTTCTTTGGTCTGGCCCTGGAATTGCGGGTCACGGATGAAAACGGAGAGCAGGATGGCCGCGCCGTTCATCACATCATCCGACGTGATCTGATCCGCCTTCTTGTTGTTGACCAGCGCCCCGTAAGATTTAATGCCGCGGGTAAGCGCAGTGCGCAGGCCCTGTTCATGCGTCCCGCCGAGCGGGGTCGGGATGGTGTTACAGTAAGAGTGGCTCAGCGCCTCTCCATCCTCAGGCCAGGCGATGGCGAATTCTACGCGGCCGGCTTTGTCCGGAAGGGGTAACTGGCCATGGAAAAACTTGTCAGTAATGACCGCGCGATCTTGAAGTGATGCCTTAAGAAAATCCAGTAACCCATTGGGAAAGTGTAATGTATCTGTTTCCGGTATAACGGCATCTTTTACCAGAGACGGGTCGCAGGACCAGCGGATTTCAACGCCGCGGAACAGATAGGCCTTGGACCTGGCCATTTGGTACAACCACGAAGGTTTGAATTTTGCTTTGCTTCCAAAGATTTCCGGGTCGGCTTTAAAGTTGACCGAGGTGCCGCGCTTGTTGTTCACGACACCGAGCTTTTCCAATTTGGACGTTGGCAAACCGCGTGAGAAAGTCTGCTTATAATGTTGTTTATCCCGGAAAACTTCGACATGCATCCATTCGGAAAGAGCGTTGACGACGGAAGAGCCGACACCGTGCAGACCGCCGGAGGTTTCATACGCTTTGCCGGAGAATTTACCGCCAGAGTGCAGCGTGGTGAAAATTACCTCCAGCGCGGACTTCTTCGGGAATTTTGGGTGCATATCCACAGGGATACCCCGGCCGTTGTCCACAATGGTCACGGAACCGTCTGCATTCATCGTGAGTTCAATCCGGTTCGCGTGACCCGCGACCGCTTCGTCCATCGAGTTGTCGAGAATTTCCCCGACAAGGTGGTGCAGGGCGCGTTCATCCGTGCCGCCGATATACATGCCGGGGCGTTTGCGGACCGGTTCCAGGCCTTCGAGAACCTCAATATCCGCCGCGCCGTAAGAGCCCGCTTTTGCCGTGTTGTCAGCGCCGAACAAATCCGCCATGATAATTGCACCTGTTAAAGCCAATAGAGCCTTATCCTTAGACAATTCGCGCCGCTTTGAAAACCAAAAACCATGACCGACCGATTTTTTGAAGAGACAGAACCGGAGCTCCCCGACGAATTGAAAGGCCGGGTGCCGACGCTCAAGGTCATCCCGATGCTGCCCAACTCCAACCCGAACGGGGATATCTTCGGCGGCTGGATTTTATCGCAAATGGACCTCGCAGGCGCCAGCCGCGCCTATCAGCATGTCGGGGGGCGGATCGTCACCGTGGGGGTGGAGGCCATATCCTTCCACAAGCCCGTGTTTCTGGGCGACCAGGTCAGTTTTTACACCAAAGTTTCCAAAGTCGGGCAGAGTTCTATTACAATACATATAGAGAGCTGGGCATTGAGGCACGCCTTCGGGCGGAACTATGAATATATTAAAGTGACCGAAGGGCTTTATACCTATGTCCATATCGATGAAAACCGTAAACCTGCCAAGATTCGCCGTGACTAAAATCCTGATTGTTTTTCTTATTGTCCTGTTCGCACCGGCGCAGCTTCTGGCCGCGCCGGGTATCGATGTCAATAAAATTCCCAAGATCAAGGAAACGCCGCCGGTCGAGGGATTTGAGAAAAACAGCAAGGAAGCCAGTGAAAGCAACCCGTATGGGGAGAAACTGCTTTCTTACAGCATACGCCTGCCCAAAGACTGGACCGACAATGTGCAGCAGCCGCTGACACAGTCTTCGCGCGGCGCGCTCAGCGATACGGTTCTGGGGCTTCTGGGGCGATATATAGGCACACCCAAAAATTTCCTGCGCAGCTATGTGACTGTGGAAGGGCAGGGGCTGAATTACGAAATCAGCGCAATGAACTGGTTCATCAACTTTATCATGTTGAACGGTTTCAGCCTGACGGCGATGAACGAAATATCACCGCAGGAGATCGAGGCGCTGTACGTCGAGGTTGAAAAGGACCAGACTTACATCGTGCGGGCGCGCATTCTGTTCAACGGCAACAGGCTTTTGATCGTGCGGTATTATCTGCCGCAGGAAAATTACCAGGAGGAAAAAGGGTTGCAGGCCGTTGTCCTAAAATCCTTTAAGCCGACCGACCCTTCACCCAACCGGATCGAACCGCAGGAAACTTACGGCTTCCTCGACCAGTCTTATTTCAGTTACCCGACTTCGTGGAAGCTAAAGGAAAAGTCGATTCTGTCGATCGAGCGCATGAGCGCGCTTTTGTATCAGGAGCGGCAGGACGGGCGGGATTCCGTTCTGGAAGGGCATATCCGCATTAATGTGATTTCGCGGCTGCTAAAAACCACGCTGGCCGATGAGATCAATAAATTCCGCGGTGATTTGCGTATCAAGGATTACGAACTCGGTGAGCTTCTGGATATCGTGGATTATAAATACGATCCCAGCATCAAGTATGGCAAGGCGCAGATTTACAGGTTGAATCCCGCCAACCCGACCAACATGAAGGCCTATGAATTCCTGGTCACGGTCATGCAGGGGGACGATTATTATTACATCACCAGCATGATCACGCCGTCGCGTGAGCAGGATTTCTATAGCTGGGCGCGGAACATCGAGGCCGCACGGATTGTCAACGAGAGTATACGGAGAACCATGCGTTCCGACGTGATCGATCCGAACGATCCGTATTACGATTATCTGGAGGAGGCGGAGCCTGCGCCGACATCCGCGGAACAAAAATCCGCCGTTCCCGCCAAGCCGTAAAGAATATGAGAATAAAAAACCCGCCCAGTGAGGCGGGTTTTTTTGTGATGTCGTGAATGTATTACGAGGAGTAATACATCTGGAATTCGATCGGGTGCGGCATGGTTTCGAACGCATCGATTTCTTCCATCTTCAGGTCGATGTACGCTTCGATTGCGTCTTTGGTGAACACATCGCCTTTGAGCAGGAAGTCATGGTCCGCACGCAGCGCCGTGACGGCTTCACGCAAGGACCCGCAAACGGTCGGAACCTTTGCCAGTTCTTCGGCGGGGAGTTCGTACAGGTTTGCATCCATGGCATCGCCCGGATGGATTTTGTTGGCCACGCCGTCCAGACCGGCCATCAGCATTGCGGCGAAGGCGAGGTACGGATTTGCCGTCGGGTCGGGGAAGCGAACCTCAACGCGCTTTGCCTTTGGCGAATTGCCGAACGGGATACGGCAGGAGGCCGAACGGTTGCGCGCGGAGTAGGCGAGCAGAACCGGAGCCTCATAGCCCGGCACCAGACGTTTGTAGGAATTGGTGGACGGGTTGGTGAAGGCGTTCAGTGCGCGGGCATGTTTGATGATTCCGCCGATATAGTAGAGGCACATGTCGGACAGCCCGGCATATTTGTCGCCCGCGAACATCGGCTTGCCGGCGTTCCACAGCGACTGGTGTACATGCATGCCTGAACCGTTGTCGCCGAACACAGGCTTCGGCATAAAAGTCGCCGTCTTGCCGTAGATGTGCGCGACGTTGTGTACGGCGTATTTGTAAAGCTGCATATTGTCGGCGCAGTCAACGAGCGTAGAAAATTTAATGCCGAGTTCGTGTTGGGAGGCTGCCACTTCATGGTGGTGTTTTTCGACCGGAACGCCGAGCGAGGCAAGCACGGTCAGCATCTCTGCGCGCAGGTCGGAAGCAGAGTCGACCGGGGCTTCGGGGAAATAGCCGCCCTTAACGCGCGGGCGGTGGCCCGTGTTGCCGTCTTCATAGGTGCGGCCTGTGTTGTACGGGCCTTCGATGGAGTCGAATTCATACGAAACCTTGTTGGGCTTTACATCGAATTTCACGTCATCGAAAATGAAGAATTCTGCTTCGGGACCGAAGGACGCGCTATCTGCGATTCCGGATTTTTTGACGTATTCTTCCGCACGCAGGGCGATGGTGCGCGGGCAGCGGGCATAGCCGTCGCCGGAGATCGGTTCAAAAATCGTGCAGAA
>JBDHTU010000004.1:0-28798 GCA_039808805.1 Micavibrio sp. | reverse complement strand
TCATTCCCGGCATCCCGGTCGTGTTCGTGGATACGGGCTACCTGTTTCCGGAAACCTACCGTTTCGCGGAAGAACTGGAACAGCGGTTGAATCTCAACCTTCATACCTATCGTCCTCTCCGCACCGCGGCGCAGCAGGAAGTGCTGGAGGGCAGAAGATGGGAAGGCGATGACGCCGCCAAACACGCCTATAATCTGGAGAACAAGGTAGAGCCGATGAACCGCGCAGTGGTGGAGCTTGGCGTGACCGGCTGGCTCTCCGGCTTGCGGCGGGATCAAAGCAAACGCCGCGCAAGTCTGGACTATGAAGAGACACAGGGCGCGGTCACGAAATACTATCCCATTCTCGATATGACGAGCCGCGATGTATATTACTATCTAAAGGACAACGGCCTGCCCAATCATCCGCTGGTCGATCTTGGCTATACGTCTATTGGTGACTGGCACAGCTCGGAGATCGGAACGCAGCGCGCCGAATGCGGCCTGCACGATACGCGCGCCGCCCCGCGCAGATTGCAGCAAAGCGATTTCCCGGACTATGTGATTTAAGACTTCGTTCTTTTCACCGTATCGTACGGCGCGTGAATTTTTGTTTTTGTGTCGATCAATTTCAGAAACTCGTCGTAGCTGATATTAGTCATCACACTGGGAATATTCATTCGAAACCATAGATGTTCGGCGGGGGAATCGTCCGTATCGCCCCAGTTTTGAAATCTCACGATAGACGCTTCTAAAAAAGGCCGCCATTTCGCTTCTGTGTCGCGAAGGTAGCCTTTTTTCAACATAAGCATATTATTGCGCTTTTCCTTGTACAAAAACACATCGTCCCAACAGAAGAAACCCAACGGTCCAAATTCCAATCCCTTGGCATAGGCATTTATTTTGAAAGGATAACGAAAATATTCTGTGCTGAATGTTGCTGCCGTCATAAGCAGGAAGAACAACGTCCCGCCCGCGGCCCCAAGGCTTTTTTGGGGATCTGCCGTATAAAGAAAAAAACCGCTATAGACGACGGCAACAATGCAGAGAATAAGAACAAATAGCTTTTTAAAGTAGGCCGTACGGCTAATCGCATAGCTACCGAGATAGGGACCCCGGTCTATCGAACTGGATGCATCACTCATCTAAAAATCCACGCACTTGCCGCCGATTTCCCAGTCGCCATATCGCACGGGATCGGGGCCCTCGCGCCCGCCGATTTCACGCGGCGGCTTGTCCTGCGGCACGGGGGCCGGGGCGGTGGGGTCTTTTTTGTCCGGTTTGCTCATAATCCCATCCTATCTAAACCATTTGGCGTGTCAGCCGTTTTTTAAAAGAAACTGCTCAAAAGGACACCGAAAATGGCAACGAAAACACCGCCGTGGAAGAAAAAGAACCCTGTTAAGAAAACAAACCGCACAAAACTGACAGATGCCCAGAAAGAAGAGGCGAAATCCCGAGCAGAAAAAGCTGGACGCCCTTACCCCAATCTGGTTGACAATATGGCCGTAACAAGAAAGCCCGCGAAGAAAAAAATAAATGCAGCGGGCGAAGGAGAAACACCATGGAAGCGCTCCGCCCGCTGCGCGCGAAAATTGACCTGATCGATGACCAGATTATCGATCTCCTGGCACAGCGCATGGACATGGTGCGTGAAGCCGGCGCCATCAAGGCGCGGGAACATCTGGCGCTCGTGCAGTCGGACCGCGTGACCGAAGTGCGTGAGCGCTGCGCGGAACGCGGCGCGAAAAAGGGGCTGAATCCCGGCATGGTGCGCAACATCTATACCCTCATCATCGACGAAGCCCACCAGATGGAACAGTCGATTATTTCCGGCCTATGACATCGCAGGCGGATATGTTCGCGGAAAATGCCGGGGATGGGCTTGCCGCCCGTGCCTGCGCGCTCTCTATTCTGGAACAGGTTCTTGGCCAGAAAAAAATGCTCGACTCCGTTCTGGATAAAGATGCGGCCTTCGCCGCGCTTCCGGCGCGGGACCGCGCGTTTGCGCGCATGCTGGTCGCCACGGTCCTGCGCCGCAAAGGACAAATGGATGATCTGGTTGCCCGTGCGCTGAACAAGGGGGAGGAACCGCGCCCCGAAAGGCTGCGCTGGATTTTGTATCTGGGCATCGCGCAAATCCTGTTTATGGACGTTGCCGACCACGCGGCGGTGGATACGTCCGTCACGCTTACCGCCGGGTCGCACATGGAGGGCAAGAAGGGATTCGTCAATGCCATCCTGCGCCGCATGGCGGGGGAAGGAAAGGCGTGGCTGGAAAAACAGGATATCGCCGCGCTGGCATTGCCTGCGTGGCTGCATGCGCAATGGATGCACGATTACGGCATTGTACGCACAAAAGACATGGTGCTCGCCTCGCTGGAGGAAGCGCCGCTGGATATCAGCCTCAAGGATAGTGCGGCAAAAGACGGCTGGGCGAAAAAGCTGGAGGCGGAAGTGCTGCCCACAGGTTCGCTGCGGCGCGCTTCGGGAGGTCATGTTTCATCGCTTGCCGGTTTTGATGACGGCGCCTGGTGGGTGCAGGATGCCTCAAGCGCGCTGCCTGCGCGGCTGTTCGGTGATTTGTCCGGAAAAACGGTGCTCGATCTCTGCGCCGCGCCCGGCGGCAAGACGATGCAGCTTGCGGCGCAGGGCGCGAAGGTTGTGGCGCTCGACCGTTCCGCCGCGCGCATGGCGATGCTCTCTGACAATCTGCGCCGCGTCGGCCTTGCAGCGCAGGTGCAGACGATCATCGAAGACGGCGCGGTGTGGCGGCCGAAGGAAAAATTTTCGCACATCCTGCTCGATGCGCCGTGTACGGCGACGGGCACCATCCGCCGCCATCCCGACCTGCTTCATTTAAAAACAGAAAAGGACCAGACGGGATTGATGAGCATACAAGAACGCCTGCTGGCCAACGCCGCCGCGATGCTCGCACCCGGCGGCACGCTGGTCTATTGCACCTGCTCGTTGCAAAAGGATGAAGGGGAGCGGCAGATCGACTCCATTCTCGCATCCGGCGCGGGGCTGCAGCGAAAACCGATTCGCCGCGAAGAAATCGGCAACGTCGAAGGCCTGGTCAACGGCGACGGCGATATACGGGTTTTGCCCTATCATCTCAAGGAGTTGGGCGGCATGGACGGGTTCTTCGTCGCGCGGCTTTACCGTCCCGCCTGACCAATGCATTAATAAAAACATTGCCTTAATATATATTTTATAGTATATGAAATGTGTATTTTGGTGAGGCTCCATGAAACATAGCCAAAGAAAAAGCTTTTCCGACCTGTGGGGCGCCCATGCAGGGCGTGAAGCCCCCGGTTCCCTAGCGCAAACGCTCCTGTCCGATCCCGCGTCGCTGATTCGCCTGCGGCATGCGTTGCTGGCGAAGTTCGATTGTGCCGGACATCCCAGCACTTGCGATTACTGGGAAGAGACGGGAATGCTTGCTGTTACGCTGATCGACGGGCTGGCCGACCTTGCGTGCGACCTCGACCGCGCGCAGAACGAACGGCGGGAACTTTATACGCTGGGGCTTCAGATCGCAGGACGCGTTTCGCTTGGCCTGGCCAGGCTGGAAAAGCAGGAACTGTCCACGACAGACCGCCTGCGCACCATCGCCTTGATCCGCCGCTGCCATCCCGGCCTGAACGGCGCCTATGCGAAACTGGCGGAGGTTTACCGCTTCGTCCTCTGGCACGACCAGCGGCAGGACGGGTTCTACACAAGCGCCTGACGCCGCTTTCGCGCCGAAATTTTTCAAAAAATTATCAAAACGATTCGCTTTCTCTTTGCCCTGTGGATAACAGCAGGGTAAACTCTTGATTCGTAGGTTCCTTTTCATTTCTTCAGCAATCACTGATCAACGTCATGACCCGCCCTGTCCGGATAGCCCCGTCGATTCTTTCTGCCGATTTTTCCAAACTGGGCGAAGAGGTGCGCGCCGTCGATGCCGCCGGTGCGGATTATATCCATATTGACGTGATGGACGGGCATTTCGTGCCGAACCTGACCTTCGGCCCGCCGGTGATCAAATGCATCCGGCCCGTGACGAAGAAAGTCTTCGATGTTCACCTGATGATCTCCCCCGCCGATCCGTATCTTCAGGCATTCGCCGATGCGGGCGCGGACATCATTACCGTCCACCCGGAAGGCTGTACCCATTGGCACCGTTCCTTGCAGGCGATCCGCGCCATGGGGAAAAAGGCAGGCCTCGCCATCAACCCCGGCACGCCGACCTCGGTTCTCGACCATGTGATGGACCTTGTCGATCTCGTGCTGGTGATGACCGTCAACCCCGGCTTCGGGGGGCAGGCCTTCATCCCGCTGCTCGATAAAATCGCCGACGTGCGTGCGCGCATCGATGCCACGGGACGTGCGATCGATCTTGAGGTTGACGGCGGCGTCAATCCTGAGACCGCGAAACAGGTCGTTGCCGCAGGCGCGAACGTGCTGGTCGCCGGGACGGCTGTGTTCAAGGACGGCCCCGCAGGCTATGCCGAAAACATCCGGAAGGTGCGCGGGGCATGACACAGGCTTTGCTGCATACCCTGCAAAAGAATTTCCGCCGCGGCATGCACGCCATCGCCTGCAGCAAGGTCGTCGATAAATGGAAACTCGCAGGCACCGTTCCCGAGAAACTGATCCTTTCCCCCACCGATGTGTGGAAAGGCTCCGCCGAAAAGGCGCGCTGGCTGATCCATGGCGGCGTCTTCACGCTGGAGGGGGACCGGCTTGAACTCCACAACGCCAACTGGAATCCCGAAGGGGTGGACGAGGCATGGATCCGTTATATCCACGGCTTTGAATGGCTGCGCGACCTGCGAAGCCTGGGCGGCAACAAGGGGCGCATGGCCGCCCGCGCGATGATCGACAACTGGATGGCGCAGCATCCCCACCCGCACCCGGAAGAGGCGAACTGGCAACCGGATGTCGTCGGTCTGCGCCTGTCCAACTGGCTGTCCTCCTTCACCTTCTTCGGGGAAAGCGCGTCGGAAGAATTTCAGTGCCAGTTTTATCTCTCGCTCGCCCGCCAGGTCCGGCATTTGAGCAAATCGATGCCCGGAAACATCTCCGGCATTCCGATGCTGCACGCCCTGCGCGGCCTTGCCTATGCGGGCCTTGCGATGGAAGGGCGCGAACAGCTTCTCGAACAGGCGCTGAATTTGCTGCACAAGGAAATCGGCCGCCAGATCCTGTCCGACGGCGGCCACGTCTCCAGGAATCCGCAGCAATTGCTGGATGCCATCATCGTGCTGATCGATATCCGCTCCGCGCTGCGGCAGGGCGGCTATCCCTGCCCGGAAAAGATTCTGCACGCGCTGGACCGCGCCGTGCCCGCGCTGCGTTTCTTCCGCCATGCCGACCGTAATTTCGCGCTGTTCAACGGCGCGCAGGAAGGCAACGAGGAACTGGTCAAACAGGTGACCATGCATTCGGGATCGCGCGCCCGCACGCTGAACTCCCTGCCGCACACGGGCTATGAACGCCTGTCCGTCGGCCGCGGCTTGATCATCATGGACACGGGCAAGGCCCCGAAATGGCCGCATGATGTTACCTCGCACGCCGCGCCGCTGGCGTTTGAAATGTCGTACGGCCGTGAACGCATCATCGTCAATTGCGGCGCGCACCCGACGAACGCGGAATGGCAGGACACACTGCGTTTTACGGCGGCGCATTCCACGCTGACCATCGATGACCGCAACGCCTATGAAATCCATAAGGACGGCTCGCTCTCCCGCAAGGCGAAGAAGGTCTCCCTCAACCGCGAGGATATGATCGGCGCCGTGCTGGTGGATGCCTCCCACGATGGATACGTTCCCGTCAACGGCATCACGCATCGCCGCCGCCTTTACTATGCGGATCAGGGGAACGACCTGCGCGGCGAAGATACGCTGACCTGCACGACGGGCCTGACCAAGCCGCATGTTATCGCTGTGCGCTTCCATCTTCATCCCAAGGTGAACGCGTCGCTGGTGAAAGAAGGGGAGGAGGCGATCCTCGCGCTTCCCGGCGGTACGGGCTGGAGCTTTACCGCCTCGGGCGCGCAACTTCACATCGAAGACAGCATTTATCTCGGCGAAGGTATCCGCCCGCGCAAGACGAAACAGCTTGTGATTCTGGCCGATATGGACGCCGACACGCTCCAGATCAAATGGGCGCTGCAGCGGGAGTTGCTTTAAATACTCTTTTCTAAGACCTAAAACGCCGCCAACGCCGCAGATATTTCATTTCTCCAATTTTTTACCACTAAGACACTAAGGGTTAGGAATGCATGAAACTCTTCGTGTCCTTCGTGCTTGCTTCGTGTCCTTCGTGTTAAAAACTTCTTTTATACTCACCTTCGAGCGTAGGGATCGGGTGCAACAGCGGTCATATATTGACATAATATAAATATTGGTCTATATCATCCCGAAATCCCAAGCTTGGATGGAAATGGCCGTGCCCGATTATACGCCCAACCCGATGTATCTGTTTACAAACATGCAATTGCGTCTTCTGACGCAGAGTTTTGTGTCGCAAGAACATTTGGAAAGGCATTCGATCCGGATTTTTGAAACCTTCCTTGGGTGTACAAACAAGCGCGAACGGGATTATGCAGAAGAAAAATTACCGAAGAGGTACCAAAGGCGGAAAAGCTCATCATCCGCGCCAGCCTTCGGACTACGCTGAAATTGCGTCACCACATTCATGAGGACGGCAGCATGGAAGAACAGCCGAACAGAAAAAAGGGCCCGATGCGTACCTATTTCGACGGTTCTTCTATCAAACATCTCGGCCATGCCGTGGCCATCTGTATAGACCAGAATGCTGGAACCATCACGACGCAATGCCCCAAGGGGTATGACCTGCAACCCAGAGCTGCGGCCCGCTGACGCTGCGCAATATCTTCGCCTTTGCGGACGTCATGGACCCGGTGGAAACAGTGGACGTTATGGCATGGCGCGCAGAGCTGTCCCGCGGGTTGGAAGACTATGATCGTTATGCCGAATCGAACCCAGACACCGTCACTGCGGCCGTGATGAAATTCGACCGTGCGGTCAGCTTTAAAATACATGGCGACAATCTTCCCGTGTATTACCAGAGATACAGGCCACCAGTTCCTGCGGCTCTATAGGGAAGGGTTTCCCTCTATTTTTCCGTCCACAATATGCACGCGTCTGTCCGCCACGGCGGCGAAAGATTCATCGTGCGTGACGGCTACGACCGCGCGGCCCGGCGTGTGGGCGATATCGCGCAATATTTGCTGCACGGTTGCTGCGCTGTGCGTGTCCAGATTTCCCGTCGGCTCATCCGCCATGACCAGCGCCGGGTCGTTGGCGAGCGCGCGGGCGATGGCCGTGCGCTGGTTCTGTCCGCCGGACATCTGTTTGGGCAGTTTGTGCGCCTGTTCTTTCAATCCCATGCTTTCCAGCAATTCCATCGCCCGGTCTTTTTGTTCGCGAGGGCTGCGTTTTCCCAGCCGTTGCATCGGCAGCATGACATTTTCCAGCGCGGTGAATTCAGGCAGCAGGAAGTGAAACTGGAAGATAAAGCCCAGCTTTTCCAGCCGGAAAGCTGCGAGACTGTTTTCGCTGAGGCGCGTGGTGTTGACGCCGTCCACAAACACTTCGCCGGTCGTCGGCTTATCCAGCAGGCCGAGAAGGTATAAAAGTGAGGATTTGCCCGAGCCGCTCGGCCCCGTGATCGCGGTGAAATGCCCTGTCTGGATATCGAGGCTCACATCCTTGACCAGCGTGACCCTGATCTCGCCCTCCAGCGTGCGGGTCAAATTCCTTGCCTGCAGCAACGGCTCCATCATTGCCCCCCGCGCAGGATATCGACGGGCAGGACGCTCGCGCCCTTCTTCGCCGGAAGATAACTGGCCAGAACCGCGGCGATGAATGCGAACGCGCCGGCGATGAAAAACTGCGGCGCGCTCCAGTCGATCGGCATCCGGATCGGCTCGCTCGCCCCCGGCGGGTTGAAGGTGATGAGCGAGAGCGCATACATCAGGATGCAGCCCACCGGCAGGCCGAAGATCACGCCCGCCACGCCGAGGACGCAGCCCTGGATGACGAAAATTTTCTTGATGTCCATGCTGCGGAACCCCATGGATTTCAGGATGGCGATATCCTTCTGCTTTTCCATGATGATGGTGAAGATGATGTTGTAGATCCCGAACGCCGCGACAAGGAGGACGGCGGACACCACCGTGTACATGATGATGTTGCGGATCACGAGGGTGGACATGATGTCCTCGGAGGCTTCCTGCCACGACACGGTTTTGTATCCGATCCGCGCCTCGATTTCCGATGCCAGTTCGCGCGCCTTGCCGCTATCGTCCATCTTGACGATGATGGTGTTGGCGCGGTTGGATTTGTTCATCATCGCCTGCACGCGCTTGATGTCGGTAAAGGCCTGCTGGTCGTCGTAGCCGAGGCTCCCGGTCTGGAAAATCCCGACGATCTTGAAGGTCCGCACCTGTCCTGTGGAGGCGGTCAGTGTGATGTTGTCGCCGACGTCCAGCATCAGGCGGCGGGTGAGTTCCGCGCCCACGATGATCCCGTTCCGGTTGGCGATCAAATCGTCGACCCCGCCCACCTTCATGTTTTCCTCGATGGTGGTCAGGTCTTTCATATCCGCCGGGATCATGCCGTTGAGCACGATGGCGTTGTCCTTTCCGGCGTAATTCAGGATTGCCTGCCCGGTCAGCGTCGCGCTGGCTCTCACGCCGGGCCGGGCTTTCAAATCCTCGACCACCTGTTTATATCCGCGGATGCCGCGCGTTTCGGGCAGCGGCTGGAGCGAGCGCAGTTCGATCACGCTTTTGCCATACGATCTTTGCACCGGCTGCTCTTTGGCGCTCCTGTAATCGTCATGCACGGTGATGTGCGGCGAGTTGTCGATCAGCCGCTTGATGAAATCGTTCTGTGATCCCTGCATCAGAGAGGCGATGGCGAGGAAGAACGCCACGCCGATGATGATGCCGAGCAGCGAGACGAAGCTTTGCCGCTTGCGGGCAAGGATGTGTTTTAGGGCGATGGTGACATAAAGGCTCATGTCCTGGGTTTCGCATCCCACTCTTGCGTCCTGGCGTCGAGCCGCCCGGCCTCCAGCAACGTCGCGTCATAAAGCTTCACAATCCTTGCGTCCGCCGCGATGCCTTCGAGAATCTCCACCGTCTGCGGCGTCCTGATACCGGTTTTGACCGGCGTATGCTGCGCCTTGCCCGCAGCAATCACGATGACATAGCCGTCCTTGACGGCGCTGAGCGGCACCATCATGGCCGCGTCTTTTTCCTGCGTGATGATGTTGGTCTCCGCCGTCATGCCGATCATCAGAGGCGCTTTATCTTCCAATGTCACGCGCACGCGGTAGGACCGCGCCACCGGGTCTCCCTTGGGCGTGATGGATTGCACGGTCCCGTCGAACACCTGCCCCGGGAACGCGTCCGCGCCGACAAGGGCTTTCTGCCCCGGCTCGACAAGGCCGATATCTTCTTCGTCCACTTCGGTTTCGATGCGGATGGCGTTGCCGCCGTTCATCCAGAAAACGGGCGTGCCGCTGGCGGTCGCCGTCGCTGGGGTGACCAGTTCGCCGATCTCCCCGTCGCGGCGGATAATCGTGCCGTCTTCGGGCGCGAGCAATTGCAGGTAACTCAATTCCGCCTTGCTGCGCTCCACCGCGGCTTCGGCGGTTTTGAACGTCGCTTGCGCGCTGTCCAGCGCCTCGCGCGCGATGGCGCCGGATTTTGAAAGTTTCTGCGCCCGCGCCAAATCCTTTTGCGCAAGGTCCAGCCGCGCCCGCGCCTCAGTCAGGTTTTGCTGCAGGTCGGCGTCTTCCAGTTGCGCCAGAACCTGCCCCGCGGTAACGCGGCTGCCTTCATCGACGTCGAGGCTCATCAACCTCGCCGCGATCTTTGGAGAAATCGGGATCATCCGGCTCGCCTCCACCGTGCCGGTCGCATAAACCGCCTGCACGGCAGGCACGGTTTGCGGCGCAACGACGACAACCTCTTTGCTGCGTGCCGGGTTGAACGCCCAGAACAACGCGGCGGCCACGGCCAATGCAATGAACAAAAGAATGATTTTGCTTTTCATGACTGCATCTTATCGCCGGAATAAGGTAAAGTCATGAAGATATCCGGCGAATAACCCTGATGTGCCGTAAGGAGATAATATGGGCCTGACGCTTGTAAAACCCAGTATTGACCTAATCCCATCTTATCTGGAGGCGCTAGCGGAAGGCGTCTTCATCGGTATGCAGCTTGGCTTTGGCGATATGCCTGTCGAAGAAATCAGGGCGAACCCTGAGAAATATGTTCAGACCGTTACAAACAAAGCGCCTTTTTCCTATAATCTTAATGGAAAGACATACTGGATAAGGGATCATGAATTACTCTGGATCACGGACGGGGAGCGGTTTTTAGGCACTGTCGCTCTTCGATATGAAGGAGATGCGGAATTGCTGGAAGAATTCGCCGGCCATATTGGCATGGCAATCCGGCCCGCTCTATTGAACCGTGGATATGGACCGAGGGCCGTGATGCAGGCTTTTGAAGGAATCGTTTCCAGTTTTTCAAGCCGCGGCTTTAAAGTGATCTATGCCACCTGCGACAAAGGAAATGACGCTTCTGCGCGGTTGATCGAGCATTTTGGCGGTCAATTGGCCGCGGAATATGACGATCTGTACGGAATGGGGCCCAGTAAGCGATATAAACTTACGGATCAAAAATAGTTGTTCTTTCTTTGTTCTTGTTTTTGGGGTATAAGAAGGGATGTTTTTGTCCCGTCTTCAAAGCCTCATACGATCATCCGGAAATTCAACGCGCCGGATGGCCGTGGTGGTACAAGATGGTAACGGGCGTGATGTTTTTTTCGGCAAACGAACTATTGAACACCCACTAACCCCTTGATTTAAAACGCCATGGCAAAACCCCAAAAAACCTATGTCTGCCAGTCCTGCGGCTCCGTTACCTCCAAATGGGGCGGCAAGTGCGAGGCGTGCAACGAATGGAACACGATTGTGGAGGAGGTGGCCGAGTCGGCGCCAAAGGGTCTCGGGCCGGGGCGCAGGGGAAAGTCGCTGGAAATCGTCAGCCTCAAGGGCGAAACCAACCAGAACATCCCCCGGCATCAATCCGGCATCGCGGAATTCGACCGGGTGACCGGCGGCGGCATCGTCCCCGGTTCCGCCATCCTCATCGGCGGCGACCCCGGCATCGGCAAATCGACCCTGCTTTTACAGACAGTATGCAAACTGGCCTCCGCCGGGAAATCCTGCCTGTATGTGTCGGGGGAGGAGGCGGTGGACCAGGTGCGCCTGCGCGCCCGGCGTCTGGGCCTCGAAAAAGCGCCCGTCGCGCTGGCTTCGGCCACGTCTGTGCGCGATATCGTCGCCTCGATGGAGGATGTTTCCTCGCCGCTCGACCTGATCGTGATCGACTCCATCCAGACCATGTATGTCGATACGGTGGAATCCGCGCCGGGTACGGTGACTCAGGTGCGAACCTGTACGCAGGAACTGATCCGCGTCGCCAAAAAGCGCGGCATCGCCATCCTCTTTGTCGGCCACGTGACGAAGGAGGGGCAGATTGCCGGTCCCCGTGTGCTCGAACATATGGTCGATGCCGTGCTGTATTTCGAAGGGGACCGGGGGCACCAGTTCCGCATCCTGCGTACGGTGAAAAACCGCTTCGGACCCACGGATGAAATCGGCGTCTTTGAAATGGCGAATGAAGGGCTGGTCGAAGTGCCAAACCCTTCCGCGCTTTTTCTGGCGCAGCGTCAGGACAATGTCGCCGGTTCTGCCGTTCTCGCGGGGCTCGAAGGCACCCGGCCTGTGCTGGTGGAGGTGCAGGCGCTGGTGGCGCCCTCGCCGCTCGGCACGCCGCGCCGCGCCGTCATCGGCTGGGATTCCAACCGCCTTGCCATGGTGCTTGCGGTGCTGGAGGCGCGCTGCGGCGTTACCCTCTCGCAATCCGATATTTTCCTGAATATCGCGGGCGGCATCCGCATCTCCGAACCGGCGGCCGATCTGGCCGTGGCGGCGGCGCTGCTCTCTTCCCAATCCAATATCCCGGTGCCGGGCAACACCGTCTTTTTTGGCGAGGTCGGCCTTGCCGGGGAAATCCGCGCTGTCTCGCAACCCGATGTGCGCCTGAAGGAGGCCGCGAAGCTCGGCTTTGACCGGGCGGTCATTCCCCAGCGTCCGTCCAAGAAAGGTCCGGCTCCCGCGAAGATTGAAGGGCTGAAGGTCGAAGAGGTCATGCATCTGGAGGATCTGGCGCGCCAGTTTGCCGGGAAAACCCCTTACAAAACCTATGCGTGAGGGGCTTCAAGGCGCTGGAACTTCCTTGCTTTTTAAGGGGGTTTTGCCTATGACAGTCGGATGATTATCGACATCGTCGTTGGCCTTGTGGTTCTTGCGTCCGCCCTGATCTCCTTCATGCGCGGGCTTATTCGCGAAGTCCTTACCATCGCGGGGGTTGTCGGCGGCATTCTGGCCGCCGTTTTCGTTGGTCCCGTCTTTGCGCCCGTCGTGCGGGGCTGGTTCGGCGTCACCCCGGATTCCGAGGAAAAACTGTTCGATATCGTGCCGATGGAAATCGTTGCCGACGCGGTCGCCTACGGCGTCATCTTCCTCATCGTCGTCATCGTCCTGTCGGTCGCCAGCCACTTCATCTCCGGCGCGGCGCGGGCTATCGGCCTCGGCCCCGTGGACCGCACGCTCGGCGTGTTCTTCGGCGTGGCGCGGGGCTTGATCCTTTTGGGACTGCTCTACCTTCCTTTCCACCTGATCATGAGCGATGAGAAAAAGCAGGAATATCTCGGCGACAGCCACAGTTTCTACATCGTGGAGAAGATCTCCGCCGCCATGGCGCACTACCTGCCTGAATCCGACGAGGTGAAGGAGGAGATCGACGCCAAGACCGACGACCTGATCAAGCAGAAACTGGAAGAACAGAACCTGCTGGGCGGCGAGAAGAAAGAAGAGCCCAAGCCCGCGACGGAGACGCCGGCGGCGCAGGGTGAAGGTTATAACGACCAGCAGCGGGAAAAGCTGGATGAACTCTTCAATGAACCGGTGACCAATGAATAGGGAAGCCCTTGAGATGCTGACGACCAATCCTTTTGACGATGACAAGCTTCACGAGGAATGCGGCGTTTTCGGCATTTACGGCCATCCGGAAAGTGCGGCAATGACCGCGCTGGGCCTCCACGCGCTTCAACACCGCGGGCAGGAAGCTGCCGGGATTGTGTCTTTTGACGGTGGAGACTTCTATGTGCACAAGGCGATGGGGCTTGTGGATGCCAACTTCTCAAAAGAGAAAGTGATCTCAAAACTCAAGGGGCATGCCGCCATCGGCCACAATCGCTACTCGACGACAGGCGAGGCGTCTTTGCGTAACGTGCAGCCGATTTACGCCGACCTCGCGCTAGGCGGGTTCGCCATAGCGCACAACGGCAACCTGACCAACGCCGCCGCGATCCGCGAAGACCTCGTGCAAAAAGGCTCTCTGTTCCAGTCGACCTCCGATACTGAAGTCATCGTCCATCTTATGGCCGTGTCCACCAAACCCAGCGCGGTGGAGAAGCTGACCGAAGCGGTGAATGAGATCAAAGGCGGTTACAGCCTTGTCGCCGTGACGGAAGACATGCTGATCGGCGTGCGCGATCCGTTCGGCATCCGTCCGCTGGTTTTGGGCAAGCTTGGCGGTTCGTACATCATGACGTCCGAGACCTGCGCGCTGGATATTATCGGCGCGGAGTTTGTGCGCGATGTAGAACCGGGCGAGATGATTATCGTCGACAAGATGGGCATGCGCACGATAAAGCCCTTTAAAGTAACGCAGAACCGTTTCTGTATCTTTGAATATGTGTACTTTGCCCGCCCCGATTCCTTCATGGAAGGCCATTCTGTTTATGAGATGCGGAAGAATATCGGCGCTGTTCTGGCCAAGGAATCACCCGTGGCGAATGCCGATGTCGTGGTGCCCGTGCCGGATTCCGGCGTGCCGAGCGCCATCGGTTACAGCCAGGCGTCCGGCGTGCCGTTCGAACTCGGTATTATCCGCAACCATTATGTCGGGCGGACGTTTATCGAGCCGACGGCGCAGATTCGCAATCTCGGCGTGAAATTGAAACACAACGCCAACCGCGCATACCTGAAAGACAAGGTCGTGGTGCTGGTGGATGATTCCATCGTGCGCGGCACGACGTCCCGCAAGATCGTGGACATGGTGCGCGCGGCCGGCGCGAAAGAAGTGCATATGCGCATTTCCTCCCCGCCGACGGCGCATAGCTGTTTCTACGGCATCGACACGCCGGAGACGGCCGAATTGATGGCGCACACGCACACAGTCGAACAGATCCGCGCCCATATCGGCGTCGACTCTCTCGCCTATATTTCCATCGACGGGTTGTACCAAGCCGTGGGCGAGACAGGGCGCAACAAGGACAAGCCGCAATATTGCGACGCCTGCTTCACGGGCGAATACCCGGTCGAACTGGTGGACAGGATCGCGGGCTGCGCCACGCCCAAGGTGAAAGCCAAGATCGGCGCGAAGATGCTGGTGTCGATCGACGATTAAACCTTGTGCGTGTTGGCCGCAAACCAGACAGCCAGTTCTTCCTCGCTCATCTCTCCCGAAGCGACTTTTATGAAGATATTATATTCGTCTTGGTATGATCCGTTGAAAATATAGCCGTGTGCGTAGAGAAATGTCAGGCTGACAACCAGCGCAGTGCGCTTGTTTCCGTCGATGAAGGGGTGGTTTGTCGCGATGCCGTAGGCATAGCTGGCGGCGAGGCGCGCATAGTCCACTTCGCTCTCGGAATACAAGAACAGGTTTTGCGGTTTCATCAGCGCGGATTCAAGCAGCCCCTCATCGCGCACGCCGGGGCCGCCGCCATGCTCTGCAAGCTGGCGATCATGCATGGCAAGGACGGCGTCCTTGCGGATCCAGTGCGGTTCTTTCATGGGAAATTACTCCGCGAGTTTTTTCAGGACGTCGCGATGTTCACGCATCACGGCTTCCGCGATTTCCATCGTGCGGACGAATTCGGCATCGTACGGGGTCAGCTTGATCCCGTCCGGGGTTTCCGTGACATAGAGCTTGTCCCCGCGGGACAGACGAAGCTTGGCCAAAAGTTCTTTTGGCAGTATAACGCCTTCGGAATTGCCAACTTTTGTTACTGTTAAGGCGGTCATGGTGTCTGTGTCCTGTTCTAACGGTTGTATGAACCAGTATATAACGAATGTTATAACATGTCCAAAGAAAAGCTATTATCCGGAAAAACGGCAGTGATTACAGGGGCTTCGCGCGGCATCGGCGCGGCGGCGGCCAAGCTTCTGGCCCGGGAGGGTGCGCATGTCATCCTGATCGCCCGCACCATCGGCGGGCTGGAAGCCGTGGACGATGATATCAAAAAGGACGGCGGCAAGGCGACCCTGATGCCGCTGGACCTGTTCAAGCTGAACGATCTCGACGCGCTCGGCCCGACGCTGTACCAGCATTTCCCGAAGCTCGATATCTTCATCGGCAATGCCGCGATGTTGGGCACGCTCGCCCCGCTG
Organism: Micavibrio sp.; assembly: GCA_039808805.1. Lineage (GTDB taxonomy): Bacteria > Pseudomonadota > Alphaproteobacteria > Micavibrionales > Micavibrionaceae > Micavibrio_A. The sequence goes on along the minus strand of JBDHTU010000004.1, from coordinate 13,262 downwards.
GGCCATCTGAAGCCCGATGAATTCCAGCGTGTGATGGATTTGAATGTGACGGCGAATTTTCGCCTGATCAGAACGCTCGACCCGTTGCTCAAGGCGTCGGACGCAGGGCGCGCGGTGTTTGTGACCTCGGGCGTAACGCAGGACATCAAGGCCTATTGGGGCGAGTACGCGGTGTCCAAGGTCGCACTCGAAGCGCTTGCCAAAACCTACGCCGCCGAATGCGCGAACACGAATGTGAAGGTCAATATCCTCGACCCCGGCCGGGTGCGCACCGCGATGCGCGCGCAGGCCTATCCGGGCGAAGATCCGCAAAAGCGCCCGCACCCGGACGAGATTGCGCCTTATTTCCTGAAACTCGTGGGCGATGACTGCACGATGAACGGCGGAGTTTTGTCCGTGCCATCGGTAAAATAGGAATCAGGTTTCGTCTGCGGTCAGCGCCAGCTGGCGCGTGGTCAACGGCAGGCTGATGCCCGCGGATTCCAGCGCATCCTTGATCGCCTTGGTCATATCCCAGCGCAATGCCCAGTAATCAGAATTGTTTGCCCAGAACCGCACGATCAGGTTGGTGGAATAATCGTCCAGAAGGTCGGAAACGACCTGTGGTTTCTTGTCTTCGGGTTCTTTCATTACGCGCTCATCTGCGCCCAGGATATTGTGAATGATGCCGATGGCCTTGTTCAGGTCGTCGCCGTACCTGATGGCAACGGTGATGTCCTGGCGGCGGATCATGTTGCGCGAATAATTGCGGATTTCGTTGCCCCAGATGCGGGAATTCGGTGCGAACAAATAGACATTGTCCGCCTTGGCCAGTTCGGTGCCGAACAGGCCAAGCGATTTGACCGTGCCGCCTTCCGTGCCGAATTCGATGTAATCGCCCACGTTGAACGGGCGCAGGATCAGCAGCATCACGCCGGAGGCGACATTGGACAAGGTTCCCTGCAGGGCGAGGCCGATGGCAAGGCCCGCGGCGCCGAGGACGGCGAGCAAGGAGGCCATCGGGATTCCGAACAAACCGATGACCGTGATGATGGAAACCGCGATAATCGTGTATTTGAACAGGCCGCCCAGAAAATTCTTCAACGTGCCGTCAAGACGGGGCAGCTTTTCAATCCGGCGGTTGACCCAGTTGCCGAGGACCCAGCCGAGGATAAGGATAACAATGGCGGCGACGAGGCGGCCGCCCCAGTCGATCCCCATGGTGATCAGCGTTTCCTGATACACCGAAAGTTCCTTGATGACATCGACGTCTTTTAACTTTTCGATGTCTGCGATGATGCTTGATGTCTCTTCTGTCTTGGGGCCGCTCATCTCAATTCTCGTCAAACGGGTTTTTGCTGGACCGGATCAACAATCTCACGGGGACGCCCTTGATATCGAAATCGCTGCGCAGCGCATTGATGATATACCGCTTGTAAGTGTCGGGCAATTCGCCTGCCTGGGACACCCAGAGGGCGAACGTGGGCGGACGGATGTTGATCTGCGTCATGTATTTCAGGCGGTTGGACCGGCCGGAGATCAGCGGCGCGGGGTTCTGGCTTTCTCGCGCGGCCAGCCAGCGGTTCATCTTCGAGGTCGAAATCCGCTTGGTCCATGTCTTATAAGTGGTCAGGACCGCGTCCATCAGGCCGTTCAGGTTCTTGCCGTTCAGGGCGGAGATGGTGACGACCGGAAGTTCTTTCACCTGCGCAAGGCCGGTGTCGAGCTTGTATTGCAGCAGATCGAGCGTGGCTTTTTTGTCTGCGGCAAGGTCCCATTTGTTGAGCGCGATGATCAGCGCGCGGCCTTCGTCAAGGACGTGGCTGGCGATCTGCTGGTCCTGCTTTTCGAACATCGAATCCGGCTCCACCACCATGATGACGACCTGCGCCAGGCGGATGGCGCGCATCGTGTCTTCCACGGCCATCTTTTCGATGCGGTCCTGTACCTTGGTTTTGCGCCGCAGACCGGCGGTATCGACCAGCTTGATCTTGAGTCCCTCATATTCCCAATCGACGGCGATGGCATCGCGCGTGATCCCGGCCTCCGGCCCCACCATCACGCGGTTGTCTTGAAGCAGCGCGTTGACCAGCGTGGATTTGCCCGCGTTCGGACGTCCGACGATGGCGATTTTCAGCGGCTTTTCATCGATGCTGTCCGGGACCAGCGCGGCGAAGTCGAAACTCTCATCCCCTTCGAGGTCGTCGATCCTGGACAGGTCGATCCATTCGTTGTCGTCGTCGGATTCTTCTTCCTCGATCTTGGGCATGTGCGGAAGAAGCGAGAGGTAGAGATCATGAATGCCGTGGCCGTGCGCGGCGGAAATCGGCACCGGCTCACCAAAACCAAGGCCGTAGGCTTCGGCCAGGCCCGCCATCGCGGCCTTTTCGTTTTCGCATTTGTTGACTGTGAGGATGACGGGCTTTTTCTGCTTTCTCAGCCATTGCGCGTAATGGGTGTCGAGCGGCGTAAGGCCCGTGCGTCCGTCGATCACGAAGATCACGGCGTCGGCGCGGGAGAGCGCTTCTTCCGTCTGCTTTCTCATCCGGCCCTTGATGGAATCGTCGAAGGCTTCTTCCAATCCGGCCGTGTCCATCAACAGGACCTGGCGGTCATAGAAAAACACTTCGGTGTCGCGCCAGTCGCGGGTGACGCCGGGCGTGTCGTCGACGATCGCGAGCTGCTTGCCCGCGATGCAGTTGAAAAGCGTCGATTTGCCCACGTTCGGGCGGCCGAGGATGGCGATGGTAAACATGGCCCCCTTGTAAGGGCTAAGCGGCGGTTTTGCCAGCTTTTTCTAGCGGTAGGCGATCAGGTCGCCGTCTTCCGAAAGCACATACAGCGTACCGTTCGCGACAACGGGCGCGATGCGCATGCTCTCGCCGTTGCGCCATTCCCGCACCAGCGTGCCGTTTTCCGGCTTGATTTCCGCGATCCGCCCATCCGTGGAAAAGGCGAGAAGGCGGCCTCCGGCCAGCATTGGCCCGGTCCAGAAAATCGGCCCGGTCTTGTCTTCCTTGTCCTTGAACCGGGCGAGCTGGGACACCCAGAGCACGGCGCCGTCCTCCTTGTTCAGGCCGACGATCTGCCCTTCGGAGGAGATCAGGAACACGCGGTTTCCGGCGACCCACGGCGTTTTGGAACCGGAAATATCTTTCTGCCACCGGCGCGCGCCGGTGTTGAGGTCGATCGCCGCGATTTTTCCGCCGAACGATATGGCATACACGACGCCGCCATCGATGACGGGCAGGCCGCGAATATCCGACAGCGCGGTCAGGCCGCCAAGGCGCAGCGTCCCGGCGAGGTTGTCCGACCACGCGACCGAGCCGTTGCCCGCGCGCAATGCGTAAACTTCGCCGGAGGAAAAGGCGGGGACGACAAGGTCGCTGTCCGCCGCGGGACTGGCGGCGCCGACCAGGCCGGTGCTGGCCGCAAGGCCGGAGAATTCCCATTGCACGCTGCCGTCCGCGGGATTCAGGGCAAGGATGGAATTGGACATGGTGGTCACGAACACGCGGCCGCCGGTAACGGTGGGCGCGGCGCGCGACGGGCTTGGCAGTTTCGCGCGCCATTTGATTTCGCCTTTCGTGCCTTCGACGCACAAAACTTCATCGTACCCGGCCGTGACATAAATCATGCCTTCGGACGCGGCGATCCCGCCGGAGATGACAGGGTCTTCTTCTTCAAGATCGCGTACATCGGCGGTCCAGCGGCGTTCACCCGTTTCCGTGTTGAACGCGGACAGCGTCGCATCGGTGTCCAGCGTGAAGATGCTTTTACCGACCACGACGGGCTGCGCGGTGAGGGGAAGATTGCTGCGCGATCCTTCGCCGATATCGGTGCTCCAGAATTTTTTCAAAGACCCGCCAAGCGAAAGATTGCCCATGGCATGGGTGGGATATCCCCCCGCCTGCGGCCAGACATCGTTTTTCCATTCTTCACCCGCGATGAAAGCGGCGGATTGCACGTTTTCATCCGGGCGCAGGTCGCGTTCAAAATCCAGCACCGCCTTGCGTTCGCCGGGAAGCGGCGGCTTTTCCGGTTTCCCGAACCAGTTGTCACCGCAGGCGGTGAGGGATAAAGCTGCCAGCAAGCCGATAAGTAGGGATGGTTTTTTCATTCTGTCACTGAGCAATCTTTAAGCTGTGTTTTTAAAGACGTTTTATAATATGTCTGTAGATCAACCAGTATTCTTTCCCAATCATTGATGGGAATGATATTTCCTCGTAATTCCATGAAGTTACAGTTTTTTTCTTTCCAATAAGCATACATGATGTTCGAATATATTTCAGGTAGTTTATCTTTGTTATATTCCAGAAACTCAGATTTTTGATATTGAGTTGATTTTTGCAGGATCGAGGCAAGCAGATTATAATCATCTTCTTCCAAAAGATTTAAATGGGCTGCGTTAAAAAACGCAGATGGAGATATTTCTCCGATTTGGAGGGCAGAAATGAACGCCGACTCTTTCTCCGCGGGTCCGCCTTTATAGTCAGTTGCGATAATCTCAAATAAAACTTCTAACGTTGATGTAAAGTTGTTTAAGTCATTCTCTCCCACATTTTTTGCCAATTCAAGAGAAGTAATCTTATCCATTAAGTGTGGCAATACCTGATCATCTCTGGGTGCCTTTTCTGCATAGTCAAGCAGTATATTCATGCGAGCAACTGCGGATATGTTGTATTCATTCAGTAGAATGAGGATAATTGCTCCATCAACCTGCCCATCGCGTACCGCCTCTGTAGCCTTTCCTGCTAATTTTCTAAGTTCGTAGTTGCCATATTCAATAGTGACAGCATCTGTCTGGTTGAGTAAACCAGCCTTTAGAATTTCTATGGCGGCGGCCCATTTGTTATAAGATAAAGCCGCCTCCGCCAGCTCGAAAATTTCCTCAGGGTGGAGTTTTGCTTTTCTAACTTCTTTCTCTATCAAAGGCTCAGTGTCTAAATCTGAAACCCTGAGCAAATCATATATACGCTCTGAGCCTTCGCTGTCGCTTAACTTAAAATCAGCCAGCGTATAACGCTCAACAGGCGGTGGCGGCCCTTCAGGTTGCGGCGGCCGGGCCTGCGTCAGCATCCCCTGCTGACGGAGTCGCTCTTCTTGCATGAGACGCCAACGCTCCATCGGATCCTCTTCACCGACTTCATCAGCAGGCAAAGTTTCTTCGGATGGCTGGCCGGGAATCGGCATGGCGGATTCGCCTGTGCGGGCCACCTCTTCCACGTTTTGGACGTTAATTTCGTTAAATTCTTTATGCGGTATTGGTATTTTATAGCAACGTAAATCTTCTAAATACGGAGATGTTGCCGCTCTCCATGGCGTATCATAATTAAGGCTAAGTTTTTTGTTGCCGCACTCATTTTCAGTGACGAATGATTTTTGAGCTGGAAATCTTTTTATAAGAAAAGCTGTTGCCGCACAGGATAGGGCTGCTGTCGTGACCAATAGAAAAGCAATAAAAAAAGAGTTTTTTTTCATTTCTTTAAATCCAGCTCATACACGCTCTTCAACGCGGCGGCTTTTTCTTTCAAAGAGTCCGCCGCGCTGTCATCGAACCCGTCGAGGAGGGACAGCGCCTGCTTGTAGTCTTTCAGGCCGTCGCCATACAGCGACGCGGCTTCGAGTTTTGCCTGCATCCGGAACGGCGACTTATCGTTGCGGGCGACGGGCAGAAGACGTTCAGTCAGCGCCTTATAGTCCGGCGCAGCGTCGCCCGCCGCCAAAAGCGCGGCGCGGACATGGAGAATGACGGCAAGGTCGCGCAGTTCGGAGGGCGCGCCGCTATCCTTGGCAACTTCATCATAAAGCGTTGCGGCTTTGGCGAATTGTTCGTCATCGGCTTCCTTGCCGGCGGCGTTCATCAAGGCAACCGCCTTGTGCCCGTCGCGCGTATCGGCGGCGGCTTTTTCCAGCGCGGCTGCGGCGTTATCGCTTTCAGCGGCGGTGATCAATTCGCCTGTCTCGCGGCGGTCGGCAGAACCGTCCCAATGGCGCCAGGCCGAAAAACCCGCCGTGGCGAGGATAAGTGCCGCGCCGGCAAGCACAATGACGGGACCATAAGCTTTCCAGATTTTGGCCAGCTTCTCCTGCTGGAGGGCTTCATCGACTTCACGGAAAATATCGGACATGGGTTTCTTCTTTCATCAACGCCTAGAGGCCTATTCGTACCGCATTGCCTCTCCGGTGACAACCGCGCGCGCAAAAAAGGGCGGGGAAGACCCGCCCTTTTTCATAAATTTATAATGGCCGCTTAACCGATATCGATCAGGCCCTTGGCATGCCAGACATCGACATCCACATTCTTCACGTTTTGCAGCACCGCAACTTCCACGGCCTTGCCGGCCCCGCGTCCGTCGGCGTCGATCGAAATGATCGTGTCGTTGCCCACGGTGCGGGCGATCACGAAGTCATCGATGGCCGCTTCGACCCGCGATTTGGATGCAGAGAACAAGGTGCTTTCGATAGTCAGCACGTCTCTTTGGGCAGCGCTGAAGTCTATAATCGTATCGCGCGCATCCTTGGCGGAGATGACGAAATTGTCCGCCCCCACACCGCCGAACAGACGATCCGCGCCGCCTTGTCCTTCCAGGCGGTCGTTGCCCAGGCCGCCGTGGAGCATATCGCTGCCTGCGCCGCCATAGAGTTTGTCGTTCCCGCCATAACCGTACAGCATGTCGTTGTTTTTGGTGCCCGTGACGGAGTCGTTCTCTGCGCGATAGCCGGCCATCATAAGCTGGTGATGGACGTCCAGTGTCATCGCCGCTTTTTCAGCTGCGGAGGCCGCAGACATCACGGCGTTGACCCCGGCGAGGTTTCTACCGAGGGCAAATTCAACAACGGTTTCGGCAACCGATTCCGCGTCCACGACTGTCTTGCTGATGATCAGTTTTGCAAGTTCGGCCTGTTGGACGGCGCCCAGAGATCTCGTGCCGGATATGAGATCCAGAAGGCTGCCGTAATGGTCGGGAGACGCCTTCAGTTCAGCTGCCGACGCTGCGGTAAGCACGCCTTTGGCGGCTTCGAAATGCCCCACATTGACGAACTCCCCGACCAGTTCGGCCAGGGCGACGCTGCCGACCGTGGCTTTTGCGACGACCAGTTTTGCGAGTTCGGCCTGTTCGCCGGGGTTCAGTCTTGCGCCGGGAATGAGGTTCAGCAGGTTGTCGAAATGGCCGGAAGATGATTTCGGCTCTGTCAGCTCTGCTGCCGATGCTGCGGTCAGCATGCCTTTGGCGGCTTCGGTATGGCCCATACTGATGAACTTCCCGACCGCGTCGGCCAGGGCGACGCTGCTGACCGTGGTTTTTGCGACGACCAGTTTTGCGAGTTCGGCCTTCTCGTCGGGATTCAGAAATTTTGTGCCGGGAAGGATGTTCAGCAGGTTGTCGTAATGGACGGAAGGCGCTTTCAGTTCTGCTGCCGATGCTGCGGTCAGCATGCCTTTGGCGGCTTCGCTATATCCCGTATTGATGAACTCCCCGACCGCTTCGGCCAGGGCGCTGCTGTTGACCGTCCCTTTGGATACGATTGTCGTGGCAAAGGAAGCCATGTCTCGCAGATTGAATTTTGAGTGCGGCAGCATATCCAGGATATTGCTGATATCCGTTCCGGCGGCAGTCCAATCTGCAGCTTTTGCCTTATTCAGGAGTGAAGCAACCTTGTCGCGGTTGCCTGTATTTACTGCATTTCCGAGATCGTTGACGAATTTTGTGTATGCCATGTATGCCCCTTTTCCCCTATATCTAGGCGTGAACCTTTATTGACTTGTTTGATCTTTCATTATTCGCATATTTTTATTTTTGCCCGCAAATTGCCACAATAGAATTGTTGTTATACAAATAGATAGATCCAATCCCTTAATTTCTGTTAAGGATTTGTCAGGTTCTGACGCATTTCAAAAACTGGCGGTTTTCCGTACTCTGGGTTATACTCCTTGGGATGAGCATTCCCTATGCCTCCGGAAAAATCGGCTACACCAGAAGCGAGTTCGGCAGGATTTTTCAGATCTACAGCCAGAACGTCTATGCGGGCCTGTTTCGCGACTTTTCCTTCGCCGAAATAGGCGGCCAGTATTTTATTTCTTTTAAAGAAGAGGCAGGTAAAACCCCGCTGATCACCGTGGAAAAACGCCGCCTCGGCCCCGACCGCAACCTGTTCGTTGCCACGACGCCCGGCCCGAAAGGCCAGCCGGTGGAGATCGTCCGCAGCGAAAAGATCGACAATTTCGTCGAGCGCCTGCGCGAGGAAATCAATATCCTGCGCGAAAATGGCATGGCCGGGAAATCCTTGCGCGTTATCTCTTAAGCGGTTGACTTGGCCTTGTCCGCTGCCCATCTTTGATGCAGCAATTTCCAAGGAGTCGAAACATCATGGCAAAGATCAAAGTGGACAATCCCGTTGTCGAAATCGACGGGGATGAAATGACGCGCATCATCTGGCAGATGATCAAGGACAAGCTGATCCTGCCCTATCTCGATATCGACCTGAAATATTTCGACCTCGGCATCGAAAACCGGGATGCGACCGAAGACAAGGTCACGGTTGAAGCCGCCGAAGCCATCAAGCAATACCGCGTCGGCGTCAAATGCGCGACGATCACGCCGGACGAAGCGCGGGTGAAGGAATTCAATTTGAAGAAAATGTGGAAGTCACCGAACGGCACGATCCGCAATATTCTCGATGGGACGGTGTTTCGGGAGCCGATCGTGTGCAGCAATGTGCCGAAATATGTTCCCGGCTGGGAAAAACCGATGGTGGTGGGCCGTCATGCGTTCGGGGACCAGTACAAGGCGACCGACCTGAAAATCCCCGGCCCCGGCAAACTCAAACTCGTTTACGAGCCCAGGGACGGCGAAAAACAGGAATTCGACGTGTTCGATTTCAAAGGCCCCGGCGTCGCCATGGGGATGTACAACGTGGATGAATCCATCACGGGTTTCGCGCGATCCTGCTTTAATTACGGGCTGCAGCGCGGCTATCCGGTCTACATGTCCACCAAAAACACCATCCTGAAAGCCTATGACGGCAAGTTCATGGACATTTTCCGGCGCGTCTATGACGAGGAATTCAAGACCGAGTTTGAAAAGAACAAACTTTGGTATGAACACCGCCTGATCGACGACATGGTGGCTTTCGCCATCAAGTCGAACGGCGGGTTCGTCTGGGCCTGTAAGAACTATGACGGCGATGTGCAGTCCGACGTGGTGGCCCAAGGGTACGGTTCGCTCGGCCTGATGACCTCCGTGCTCCTGACGCCGGACGGGCAAACCGTAGAGGCGGAGGCCGCGCACGGCACGGTGACCCGTCATTACCGCGAACACCAAAAAGGCAAGGAAACGTCGACCAATCCGATCGCTTCCATTTTCGCGTGGACTCAAGGGCTTAAGTACCGGGGGCGGTTCGACGGCAACACTGAACTGGTAAAATTCGCGGAAAGCCTTGAAAAAGCTTGCGTGGACACGGTGGAATCGGGCTCTATGACCAAAGACCTCGCCATCCTGATCGGCAAAGACCAGCCGTTCTTGACAACCGGTGCCTTTATGGACAAGGTCGCGCAAAATTTGAAAGAAAAGCTTGGCTGATATGAAGACGAAAGCACGATTCCTCCCTCTGCTTGCAACCGCCCTGGTGGCATTTATGCCGATGGCCGCGGCTGCGCCTGTCTATGACAAAGACTATGTCGGCAAGATGGAAATGTATCGTGCCAAGTACGAGGACACGCTGGTGCACCTTGCGCGCAAACACGGCCTCGGCTTCGTTGAAATGCGCGCGGCGAACCCGACGCTGGACCCGTGGATTCCCGGTGAAGGCGCGCGCATCATCCTGCCGACCCAGTCGCTTCTGCCCGATGCGCCGCGCGAAGGCATCGTCCTGAACCTTGCGGAAATGAAGCTGTATTTGTTTGAAACGCCCGGCGCGCCGCCGCGCATTTACGCGATCAGCCCGGGCCGTGAGGGCCTCAATACCCCCGTGGGTTCCACCACGATCCAGAGCAAGAAGGAGGGGCCGACCTGGCGCCCGACCGCGCGCATGCGCAAGGAAGACCCGACATTGAAGGAATTCTATCCGCCGGGTCCGGACAACCCGCTCGGCACGCATGCCCTGTATCTCGGCTGGCCGGAAATGCGCATCCACGGCACCAACAAGCCGTACGCGATCGGCCGCCGCGCCTCTTCGGGGTGCATCCGCATGTATCCCGAATCGATCAAGGATATTTTTGCCCGCGTTCCCGTCGGCACGCGCGTTACGTCCGTCGACCAGCCGGTGAAGGTTGGCTGGATCGAAGACAAAATGTATGTCGAAGTCTCCCCGACGCAGGAACAGTCGCTGGAGATCGAGCGCATCGGCGATTTGAAATCCTATGAAATCACGGCGGAAGATATGCGCCGCATCACCACGAAGGCCGGTCCTTTTGCCGACAGGATCGACTGGGAGGCGGTGCGCAAGGCGGTGCGCGAGCATCGCGGATATCCCGTTGCGGTTCTGGACCGTAAAGGCGCGAAGGGCGTCCATGTCGAGGATGAGATGGAAGGCAAGCTGAGAGAGGCGGCCGCAGAAGATAAAGCGATAGCGGACAAGCGGAAAGCCGTTCGCGCCGCCGCGACGGAGAAGGCGAAAAAGCAGGACGTCTATGCCAAGGACCGCAAGCAGGCGACAGTGACCGAAGTGGTCGAGATCAAGACCGGTCCGGCCGTTCCGCGCACGGTCAACCAGTAAGATCGGTTGTACCAAACCTATGCAAAAGCCCCCGAACGGGGGCTTTTTTCATGGAGCGGTTTATTATTCCAGCACGACCGGGGCGCGGTGCATCAGCGTGTAGACGATGGCGAACAGGGTGGGTGCATAAAGCGGCGCCAGCAAAAGCACCCAGCGCCAGTTCGGTGTCAGAAAGATTGAAATGATCCCGGCCAAGGCGGCCGCCATGAAGACATAGGATGTCTTGGTCAGGATGGCGCGTCCTGCCGGAATGCCGTTGATTGCGTCCGGCAGCCATTGCAAAAGAATCATTCCGTTGACGGTTACGGCCAGAAGCATCATCCCCGCTGCCACCATGATGACAAGCAGGGCAAGTCGCGTAAGAAGGATTTTCCAGTTCATGAATTCAGTATCGCCGTATTCGTACAAAAAGAAAAGACTGCCGCGCGAAAAGCGGGCAGTCTTGATCTTTTGGCTCTAAAGCCGGTTCATTACTTAACTTGGCGGCTTTCGAAAACCGGCTCAGCGGACTGAACGGTTTCTTGTGCCGGAGCGGAACCAACCGTGCGCTCTTCAGCGTAAGGAGCTTGGGTCAGGGTTTCATCGGTTGCGGAACCGCCTTCGGACGCGCAAGCTGCTACGCCAACTACGGAAGCCAGAACCAGTACATTCATCAGGAGTTTCGTCATTGTAAGTTTCCTTTATTTGCTAGAAATCGATTGACCAGTTTGGAAAGTAAGCTCTTCCCGCAATTGGTAATTCTCTGTCGTTATACAACACGATTTCCACGCTTGAAACCCCCCTTTTGAAAAAATTTTAGGGTTTTCAGGCACTTTGTCCCGGTTTCGCGCGTTGATCGTTACGGTGTATTCTCAGTCCTGGCCGCTTTTCTGGACCTTGGCGAAGTAAGTGTCGATCCCTGCGACAATAGAGGCCGCAATCTTTTTGCGGTAGGCAGGGGAAGAAAGCTGGCTGACTTCGCGGCTATTGGACATAAAACCCATTTCGATCAGCACGGACGGGATATCCGGCGCTTTCAAAACCGCAAAACCGGCGTAACGGTGCGGTTTTTCCAGCAGGCGGACCCCCTTGGTGTCCGCGTGTTTGACCACGGTGTTGGCGAAAAACTTGGACTGGTTCATCGTGTCGCGCATGGCGAGGTCGATCAGGATGTTCGCCACTTCCTTGTCTTCGTGGGAGAGGTCCACGCCCGCGATCAGGTCTGCGCGGTTCTCCCGCGCGGCCAGTTTCGCGGTCTGGGCGTCCGATGCCTTGTTGGACAGCGTATAGATGGACGCGCCGCTGACGCTCGGTTTGTCGATGGAATCCGCGTGCAGGGAGATGAACAGGTCCGCGCCTTTCCTGCGGGCGATCGCCACGCGTTCCTGCAGCTTGATGAAAATATCGGTCGAGCGTGTCAGATGGACGCGGTAGCGGCCCGTGTTTTCCAGGGCCTCTTTCAAGTCCTTCGCCGCTGCCAGCGTAACGTCTTTTTCTTTCTTGCCGCCCGCGCCGAGCGCGCCGGGATCGTTGCCGCCATGGCCGGGATCGATGACGATCAGCGGCTTGGGCCCTTTGCCGGACGGGCGCGGGGCGACGGTTTCGGAAGGGGCGGGGTCGGGAATTTTCAGGCTGTGGGAAGGCGCCATGGCAACCGCTGCCGGCGCTGCGCCCCCGCCGCCAGAGCGAAGGGTGCCATAAACCCGGTTTTGTCCGCTGTCCCCGCGGCCAAAGTCGATTACGACACGATCCGAAATCGAAGGTCCGGGCGGCAGGGAAAAAGCGCTTTTGATGGAAACGCCTTGTTCGACATCGATAACGATCCTTGAAATACCGGGTTCGAGCACGCCGTGACGGATGGCATTGACCAGGCTTCCGGGAGGATGGGAGGGCTGTCCGCCGCGCCAGTCAAAGGCCGGAAGGTCGATAACGATACGTGCCGGGTTTTGGAGCATAAAAACGCGGTAATCCGCTTTTTGCGACAGTTCGACAACCATGCGGATCTTGTCCGGGTGCGTTCCGATCCGTAGCGCATTCACGCTGAGATCGGCGGCCTGCGCGGGATTGAGCATCGTTCCCGCGAAAAACGCCATCATCATGAAAAACAGGGTGAAAAAACGCAACGTCAAACCGATTCCGTAAACCTTGAATGCTTTTCAGGATACAGCGATATCATTGCATTGCAATCCCCCAGGCGGAGAACGGCAATTTTAACGAAGCGGATCAAAACAGGACAAATGGCTTGTTATCGTCGAGCACTTCCTGAACGCCGTGATTGGCATGACAGGCTGCGGAATTTTCGGTCATGGCTATTGTGGCATGAAACAGCTGCATAAAGACCGATGGCCGCTATGGTAAATTGACACGCGGCCGCGCCAGCCATCGCCCCGATTAACATTTTATCCTGGGTGCTGAAAGGCCGGGCATTGTTAAAATCCCGGACTATGTCTTTTGCAAGTCGTCTGATCATGTTTTTTATTTGCGATAATTTGGCGCCCTCATCAATCAAAATTATACATTGTCTCTTAACCCCTATCTGTGTATGGTCTTATTCAAGCGACCCGTCGCGGCCAAGCAGTTGTTAC
>JBDHTU010000003.1:0-31404 GCA_039808805.1 Micavibrio sp. | reverse complement strand
TTTTGGCCCGGCTGGAGACGTTCCTGCAAAACCCCGAAACCCTGTTCCGCGCGGCGGAAAACGCCCGGTCCTGCGGCAGACCGGACGCCGCCCGCAAACTGGGGAACATCGTCATGGCGCTGGCTTCGGGGTGGGACAAACATCCGGCGGGATAACGCGCCGCCCGACATTGCCATTCGCAGATGAAGTCAAATAACAGCTATTTCTGGTATTGGTTTGTTTTTTATCCTAAAGTTTTTTAATGAGCGTATTAAAAAACCCCATTGGTATTTTCGATGCAGGAATAGGCAGTTTCGGTATCTGTGAAACGGTAAAAAAATATTATCCAGATCAGGATATAATTTGGTTTGCCGACAGGGCGAGTTTCCCTCTTGGAAAAAAATCCCCCCACGCGTTATTTGAAATGGGACGAAACAGCATTTCTTTTTTATCTACGCTCGGTGCAAAAAAGATCATCGTGGCCGCGAATGTTTTGACCATGATGGTCATGGACCGCCTTAAAGATGAATTTCCCTACACTGATCTTTACGGTATAGAGCCCCCGGTAAAAAAGGCTGCGACTTATGGAGATTTTTGTGTTCTAGGCGTTAAAGCCATGGTTGAGGATAAGAAACTTCATGATTTCATAGAGGCCAAAAAACCTAAATCCATTCGCGCTTTTTTCGCCGATGCTTCCCCTTTAATCGATGACCTTGTTGAAACAGGTGTATTTGTAACGAAACCGGATAACGCCATATCTCGCGTCAAAGAATATATGCTGGCATTGCCGCCAGAGAAAAAAAACGTTCAGGTCTTCACCCTTTCAAGTACGCATTTACCTTGGTTGAGATTTGCGTTTGAAGCTGCTTGTCCGGAAAAGGTTTTTCTCGACCCTGCGGAAGAATTGGTTACGAAGATGAATCTGCCAAACGATGGGCAAGGCAGGATTCATGCGCTAACAACTGAAAATATAGCCTTATCCATGACACAGTTCGGACTTCAGACTATGGTTAATTTGCTGGGTTACAAGGATATTGAGATTAAGATAGTCCCATCTTAATCAATGTTTTGCGCAATAATATTGCGCTGCACGCGGATTTCTTGACATAAATAAAATTCCCGCTCTATACTCCACCTCATAATAAGAAAAAATTGAGGGTTGTGATGAAAGACAAAAGTTTTGCCGAAAGCTTCGAGAAGGCGCATTTTATTTCTCCTGAAAGGGCGGTGAACGCAATCATCGCGCGGGTTCAGGAACGGCACGATGCCGGATATCCCCTCGACCGCTGTTATGAAGACACGGTCGATGAGCTGAACGGGCATGCCGTGGAAATTGGTGACTTGCTGCAAAGGGCGCGCTTTGGCCTTGGCCTGGAAACGGATGAGGCAGGGCAAAAGGAATACAATGTCCAGATTAGAAAAGCCAACGGCGAACTTGCCCCGAAAAGCCCGTGAGTCCGTTCAAGGATCGCCGGGTTTTTAACAGGCTTTAAGTTCGACCGTGTCTTCGCATCCCGGACTTGATCCGGGATCCATGGGCATATCCCGTGCATCGCGTATTCAACGCCAAGACGCCAAGGCGCCAAGCGTTTCGTGGTTTTCTTTCCCTGTTCGTCCGGCGATCGAAGCTTCATGGATCCTCCGGTCAAGCCGGAGGATGACTATGAGAGAGGTTGTCTCACGCGTCATGCCCGCCCTCTCCATCGTCCTCCCCCGCTCCCCTTTGTCATCCCCGCGAAGGCGGGGATCCGGATGCCCGCCTTCGCGGGGATGACGAATAAGGGGCGGGCATGACGGTGAAAAATCTCAAAAGATGAAACCGCCTGCGGCGGTAAAGACTATGCGCAATATGCTTTGCGTCTTGGCGTCTTGGCGTTGAAAACACCGTATTTCCTTGACATAATAGGAAATATATCCTATAGTGACGCATGCAAAACACCGCCCGCACCACTCAGGGAACCACCCACTCTCCGTCATCGTGCGAACAGCCCCATGGGCCGGCTCCTGTGTCATCCCGCGCGCAGCTCCACAGGAGCGAAGCCGGGGGATCTCAAAAGATCTCTCCGCTTCACGCTGCTGACCGCAGCGTTCCGGTCGAGATGACAGGGGAGCGTGACCGCCTGTCCGCTGCGATAAATTTTTCTCAGGAACTGAGTGAATCGAGATTACGGGAAATTGCGCGGGCTTACCGCCGCCGCTGGACGCCTGCCGCCCGCGCGGAAAAAGCCCGGCTTATTCAACGAATTAAGCCGTGGACCCGCGCCACAGGGCCGAAATTCCGGCGGCGGGCCCCTCTGGATCTGGCCATCAACCGCGCTTTGCGGGAACAGGCGGCCTTCGTCCGCTGCGTTAATCTGGGTTTTTACCATGCCGAAGCAGGGCGCGTGATCCTGCTGAAACTGGCGGCTTTGCTCGCCTTGCTGGAGTGGGAGCGGATTTTCGTAACCCAATCAGACCCTTGTTGTAACATCGCGCAACAATGAGTGATTTGAGGGTGCGGCGCAGCGCGAATATAGTCATCATAGGAATTAACAACGCAGCCCCTCCTATGCAACAGACCCTCAACAAAACGATCGAACTGCGCGGTATCGGCCTTCACTCGGGGAAGACCGTGACTTTGCGCCTCGTTCCTGCCGCTGCCGGGCACGGCATCGTGTTCAAGCGGGTCGATCTGGAAGAGGGCGCGAACCTGATCCCCGCCATTTACGACCGCGTGGTCGACACCCGCCTGTGCACGCTGATCGCCAATGAATACGGCGCAAAGGTCGGCACCATCGAACACCTGATGGCCGCTTTGCGCGGCTGCGGCATTGACAATTTGCTGGTCGAACTGGACGCGGCCGAAGTGCCGGTGATGGACGGCTCGTCCAAGCCGTTCGTGGACGCCATCGATTTCGTCGGCGCGAAAAAGCAGGGCAAGCCGCGCCGCGCCATCAAAATCCTGAAAGACATCACGGTGCAGGACGGCGACAAATTTGTCCGCCTGTCGCCCTCGAACGTGCCGGTGTTCAAAGGCCGCATCGTTTTCAGCCATGCCGATATCGGCACGCAGGATTATACGCTCAAACTCGTCAACGGCAACTTCCGCCATGACGTTTCCGACTGCCGCACCTTCGGTTTCGCGAAAGAGGCGGAGATGCTCCGCGCTGCCGGTCTCGGCCTTGGCGGCTCTCTTGAAAACGCCATCATCCTCGACGACCACGGCGTCATGAACCCGGACGGGCTGCGCTGCACGGATGAATTCATCCGTCACAAAATCCTCGATGCGGTCGGCGATCTGTATCTCGCCGGCGGGCCGATCCTTGGCGCTTATGACGGGTTTAAGGCCGGTCACGCCCTGAACAACGCCATCCTGCACGCCCTGTTCGCGGACGAATCCGCCTGGATGCCGGTCGACCTCTATGCCGACATCGATGAATCTGAAACCGTCGTTCTGACCGCGGCCGCTTCCGCGCCCGCGAAGGCCGTTCGCGCCCACTAAAACCCGTTGGAAAACTGCCATTTTTGGTCTTTTCAGCCTGCGGCTGTAAGGCTATGAATAGACATGCTCAAGAACATCCTGACCGCCGCCCTGTGCCTTTCGCTGATCGCCTGCTCGTCCGACAAGGACAAGGATAAGGCGCAGGTCGAAAAGCCCGTCGAAGAACTCTACAACGGCGCGCAGGCCGCACTGAAAGACAAGCGGTACGTAGAGGCGACCCGCCTGTTCGAGGAGGTGGAGCGCCAGCACCCGTATTCGCAATGGGCGACGAAGGCGCAGTTGATGGCCGCGTATTCGGCGTACGAAGGCGACAACTATGATGACGCCATTCTTGCGCTCGACCGCTTCATCGAACTGCACCCCGGTTCCGAAGACATCGATTACGCCTACTACCTGAAAGCGCTATCGTATTACGAACAGATCTCCGACGTCGCACGCGACCAGGGTTTGACGAAGGACGCGCTGGAGGCGTTCAACACGCTGGTGCAACGTTTCCCGGATTCCAAATACGCCCGCGACGCCAAGCTGAAAATGGACCTGACCAACGATCACCTTGCGGGCAAGGAGATGGAGATCGGCCGGTACTACCTCAACCGCGGGGAGATGAACGCCGCCATCAACCGCTTCCGCACCGTGGTGAAGGATTACCAGACCACGACGCATACCCCTGAGGCGCTGCACCGTCTTGTCGAGTGCTATCTCAGCCTCGGCCTGTACACCGAAGCGGAGCGCGTGGCCGCCGTGCTCGGCTACAATTACCCCGGTTCAAAATGGTATCAGGACACCTACAACATCATCGAACCGTCGCGCCGCAAGGACGTGTTCGAAGGCCGTTCGACGTGGGACAAAACCGTCGACTCCCTGTTCCGGGCCGATTGATGATCGGTGAGGTGATGCCATGCTCGCCGGCCTGACCATCAAGAATGTCGTTCTGATCGACCATCTGACCATCCAGTTCGATCGCGGCCTGTGCGCGCTCACCGGCGAGACGGGCGCGGGCAAATCCATCCTGCTCGACTCCCTTGGCCTTGCGCTCGGCGCGCGTTCGGAAAGCGGTCTCGTGCGCAAGGATGCGGACGCTGCGAATGTCAGCGCGGAGTTCGACCTGCCCGCATCGCATCCTGTTTTCGCGCTTTTGAAAGAGCAGGGCATTGACGCCGAAACACCCTTGATCCTACGCCGCAGCGTCGCCAGCGACGGCAAGTCCCGCGCGTTCATCAACGACCATCCTGTCAGCGTCGCGCTGCTCAAATCCGCGGGCGAGATGCTGGTGGAAATCCATGGGCAGTTCGACACACAGACGCTGCTCAACCCGCGCGTCCATCGCGGCCTTCTGGATGAGTATGCGAATGCGTCCGGCGATGTCGCCGCCTTGCAGTCCGTGTGGGACAGTCTAAAAGCCGCCGAAGAGGCGCTGATCCGGAAACGCAGCGATATCGAACGTGCAAAGGCGGATGAGGATTATTACCGTCATGCGCTGGAACAACTGGACGACCTCTCGCCCGAAGCGGGGGAGGAAACCAAACTGACGCAGCTTCGTTCGCGCCTTATGAGGCGGGAACAAAACATAGAGAATTACAGCGCCGCGCAGAGTGCGACAGATAGCGCCGTATCGAACCTGAACGCCGTGTGGAAGGCGCTGGAGAAAGCCGGCGAAGGCGGCAGCGACGTTGCCAGGGCCCTGGACCGCGCGATGGCGGAATTGCAGGAAGTATCCGGCGGCGTGGATTCGATGATGGCGTCATTGGAAGACAGCGAATATTCGCTCACCGAAATCGACGACCGTTTGTTCGCGTTGAAAGCGCAGGCGAGAAAGCATGCGTGCGCGATTGACGATCTTCCGGCGAAGCGCGAAGAGATCGCGGGTTTGCTCAAAGGCATCACGCACCAGGAAGACACGCTGGCCGCGCTGGAAAAGCAGGTAACGGCAGCCAGGAAAGATTACGGCGTCAAGGCGCAGGCGCTGTCCAAAAAACGAAAGGAGGCGGCGAAAATGCTCGACAGGCTCGTGGCAAAAGAGTTGCCACCGCTCAAGCTCGACAAGGCGCGCTTTGAAACGGACGTTGCGGAACTTCCCGAAAGCGAATGGACCGCGCAGGGGATTGACCGCGTGCAGTTCCTCGTCTCTACCAATCCAGGGTCGGCGGCGGGAGCGCTGAACAAAATCGCCTCCGGCGGGGAGATGGCGCGGTTTATGCTCGCCCTCAAAGTCGTTCTGGCCGAGACAGGTGTGGCGCAGACACTGGTGTTCGATGAGGTCGACAGCGGAATCGGCGGCGCGACGGCGGACGCGGTGGGCGAGCGGCTTGCGCGGCTGGCCAAAAAGCGCCAGATCCTCGTGGTCACGCATTCGCCGCAGGTTGCCGCGAAATCCGCCTATCACGCCATCGTCGTGAAAACAGGCAAGACCAACCCCACGACGAAAGTATTGCCGCTGTCCAATTCCAACGAACGTACGGAAGAAATCGCGCGGATGCTGTCCGGCGCGGAAATCACAAAGGAAGCGCGGGCACAGGCCGCCAAGCTGTTGGAAAAGAGCGCGGCATGATGATTTCTCCTTCTTTTGTCATTCCCCGCGCAGGTGGGGAATCCATGGATCCTCCGGTCAAGCCGGAGGATGACATTTGCAGGGATGTACATGCATGAATAAATCCTTGTTCGACATGACGCTGGAAGATGTGCGGGCGCGCCATGCAAAGCTTGTCAAAGAAATTCACAAACACGATATCGCCTATCACCAGAACGACGCGCCGGCCATTTCGGATGCGGCGTATGATGCGCTGCGCCGCGAACTGGACAAGATCGAAGCGGAATATCCGGAGTTGATATCCAAGGATAGCCCGAACGCGAAAGTCGGCGCGGCGCCCGCGAAGGGGTTTAAAAAAGTCCGCCATTCCATGCCGATGCTTTCGCTTTCGAACGTGTTCAGCGAAGAAGATCTCAGCGATTTTCTGGAGAAGGTGCGGAAGTTTTTAAATTTTCCCGGCGATGTCGCCATGGCGGTGGAGCCGAAGATCGACGGCCTGTCCTGCACTCTGCGGTACGAACGTGGAGTTCTTGTCATGGCGGCGACACGCGGCGACGGATTTGAAGGCGAGGACATCACCGCGAACGTTCAGCACATCACGGATATTCCAAAAGAATTGCCCAAGGGCGTGCCGGACATTCTGGAAGTGCGCGGTGAAATTTACATGCGTCGCGACGAATTCATGAAATTGAATGAACGGCAGGAAGCGGCGGGAAAACAAATATTCGCCAACCCCCGCAACGCGGCGGCGGGCAGCGTGCGGCAGCTGGATTCCACAATCACGGCGCAGAGGCCGCTGCATTTTTTCGGGTATGCGCTGGGTGAGGCAAGCGCGCCAATCGCAACGACGCAGGCGGGCATCCGGAAAATTTTGATGAGCTACGGTTTTGCCGAGCCGGAACCGGCGGGGCGTTGCTCGACGCTTGAAGACATCATGGCGTACTATAACAAGGTCATGGTGTTGCGTCCCGATCTTCCCTATGACATCGACGGCGTTGTTTACAAGGTTGACGATCTGGCGTTGCAGGACCGCCTCGGCTTTGTTTCGCGCTCCCCGCGCTGGGCGACGGCGCACAAATTCCCGGCAGAACGGGCCGTGACGATTTTGAAGGATATCGATATACAGGTCGGGCGCACGGGGACGCTCACCCCCGTGGCGAGGTTGGAGCCGATCACGGTGGGCGGCGTGGTGGTGAGCAACGCCACCCTGCACAACGAAGACGAGATCGAACGCAAGGATGTGCGCATCGGCGACCATGTGACGATCCAGCGCGCGGGCGATGTGATCCCGCAGGTGGTCGAAGTGGTTTTGGATAGACGCACGGGCAATGAAAAAACCTTTAAGTTCCCCCTTGTTTGTCCGGAATGTGGAAGCCAGGCCGTCAGGGATATTAACCCCCGAACTGGGCGTGACTCTGTTGCCAGAAGATGCACAGGGGGGTTGATCTGCCCTGCTCAATTGGTGGAAAGGCTGAAGCTTTTTGTCTCGCGCCGCGCGTTCGATATAGAGGGGCTTGGCGAGGAAAGGATCAATACGCTTTGTGAAATGAAGATTGTTTCATTTCCCTCGGATATTTTCACGCTTCAAGAACGCAACGAAAAAGGGGAAATCAATCTTCAAAGCCTCGAACGCTGGGGCGACCTTAGCGTGCAGAATCTTTTCTCTTCCATTGATGCGCGGCGGAATATTCCTCTGGAGCGGTTTATTTACAGTCTAGGGGTTCCAAGCATCGGCGAAGCGTTGGGAAAAATCCTTGCCCGTCATTTCGTGGACTATAAGGATTTTTTCAATTTTTTTGAACAAGGGGTTTTGCAGATATTCGAGCTATGGAGGAACAATCTTCTTGTCAACCTCATTGCCGATGAGTCGGCATTGACGGAAAATATCCAAGAAGAACTTTACGGGATATTCAGTGAGAAAATAGCGTTCGAGCAGTATGCGAAGGCAAAGATTCTCTACATTAAAAATGTCGGGCTGATTTCCGCATCAAGGCTGGTCACTTTTACCTATGATTACATGCGCTCAAACAAGGATGTCGATCCTGCGGCATGGTTCGAGGCGGTGGAAAATTCGAAGGGTTTGATTTCCAAGCGCGCAATGGCGGAGATACTTGAGGCCTTTGGGGGCATGGAAGAGGCCATGCGCAAGATCGCCGATATTGCGGAGCGCTGTGAAAGCCTGTGGTCATCCTTGCCGCATGACATAGAGCGGCGCACGGGACTGGTCATGAAAGATTCCTATTATCAAAACATTCTTTCGCAAGGATGGACGCATCTTTCGGCAAAGATATGGGAGATCAAACGGAAGGAACATTCCGCTTTTAAAGACGTTATAAATCTGGATGGGTTTGGCGAGATTGCGTTTTATGCCATGGTTCATTTCTTTATGGAAGACCATAACGTACAGGAATTGAAGCGGCTTTCCCTGCTGGTTGATATAAAATCGTATGAACGCCCGCAAACTGTGGACAGCAAGGTCGCGGGGAAGACGGTTGTGTTTACCGGGACTTTGGTCACCATGACTCGCGCGGAAGCGAAGGCGAACGCTGAGCGCCTGGGGGCGAAGGTCGCGGGATCTGTTTCGAAAAAAACCGATTATGTGGTGGCGGGCGAGGACGCAGGGTCCAAATTGAAAAACGCCCGGGAGCTGGGCGTTTCCGTGTTGACCGAGGAAGAGTGGAAAAATTTGATCGGGTGATCAGCGGGCTTTGAGCGCGCGAAGTTGGACCAGCGCGTCTTCGATCTGCTTGGGGTAATCCCGGCGTTCGATAAATTCCCCGCCGCCGGTGTTGCGCGTCATCGAAAGTTCCAGCGCGTTGTTCAGGGACTCGGACAATTCGAGGTCTTTTTGTTCAAGCGCGAGTTCAAGCGCGAACAGGATGCGGTCGCTCAAACGGTCTTTGTTTTTCGTGAATCCCAGCATCGGCTAACCCTTTAAAACGGCTTTAAATTCTCTTCACTGGCGATTTTATTCTCTTTCACCATTTTGTCAAACGCAGCCAGGAACTGGTCCCGGTAGCGATTGTCTTCCATCAGGATTTCATGGTGCGCGCCGGGGATCTCCAGCACTTCGCCGCGCGGCAGGTTGGCCGCGAAGGTGCGTACCGGCTCATTGTCGACGATCGTATCTTCCCCGGCCAGTGCGATCAGGACCGGAATATTGATGGATTTTGCAACGTCAGGCATAGTTAATTGCGCGCAGCATTTCAGGGCCTTGACCACCCAGCCGAAGGTTACGCCGCCGACCTGTAGCCCGGGGTCCGCTTTGGACCACGCGTTGTGGACCGCGTCGCGCACGGCGTCATGGGAGAATTTGTCGGTGCCATCGCTTTTGCGGGAGGCTTCGCACCAGTCTCGCCCGCCGAACACGTAAAGCTTTCCGACGATGGGAAGGATCGGGTAAACCGCCGTGGCGAGAAGGCGCAGAGGCCACGTGAAGTTGTAGATGCCAAGGAACGGCGCGGAAAATGCGGCGCCATCAAAAAATTTCGGATATTTGGACAAAAATTTAAGGCCGATGGTGCCGCCCATGGAATGCGCGATCATGATCAGCGGAATGCGCCCGCGGTCCGGATGGACGGAAGACGGTTTGATGTAATCCGCTACGAGTTTGTAAAGGTCGGATACGTCTTTGTCGAACCCGTCGGAATGGCGGCGCTGCGGTGTCTTTTGCAAACGGCCGGACCGCCCCTGATATTGCCAGTCGATGAACCAGAAGGCATAACCGCGATCCAGCATGTCATGCGCGAGTTCGTAATACTTCTCGGAAAATTCCGACAGACCGCCAAGGCAGACGACGACGGCGGAAGGCGGCTCTGCGCGTTGCGGAAAGACGGAGCCGTAATGGATTTTATGGCCCGTCTCTTCATTCACAAAGCTGTGCGTCCGCCAGCCCGCCGGGGCAAGGAAACGTGCTGTCAGTTCTGGGATCATAACTCTTTTTGCCGTTCTTTATTCAAGGGCCTTGACCACGCCCTCGGTGACTTTTTTGGCGTCGCCGAGAAGCATGTAGGTGTTGTTTTCATAGAACAACGGGTTGTCGATCCCCGCGTAGCCGGAGCCGAGCGAGCGTTTGATGAAGAACACGGTCTTGGCCTTTTCGACATCAAGCACCGGCATGCCGTAGATAGGAGAGGAGGAATCTTTCTTTGCCGCGGGGTTCGTGATGTCGTTCGCGCCGATGACGAAAGCGACGTCCGCCTGGCCGAAATCGCGGTTGATGTCTTCGAGTTCGAACACTTCGTCATAGGGCACGTTCGCTTCGGCCAATAGGACGTTCATGTGGCCGGGCATGCGGCCCGCAACAGGGTGAATGGCGTATTTGACATCGACGCCGTCATGTTTCAATGCATCCGCCATTTCGCGCAGGACGTGCTGCGCCTGAGAGACGGCCATGCCGTAGCCCGGGACGATGATGACCTTGGACGCGTTTTTCATGATGAAGGCTGCGTCTTCGGGCGAGCCGATCTTCGGCTGCTTGTCCGAATAATCCGCGCCGCCGCCAGCCGCCCCTCCGGCCTCCGCCCCGAAGCCGCCGAGAATGACAGACAGGAAGGAACGGTTCATCCCCTTGCACATGATATAGGAGAGGATTGCGCCCGATGAGCCGACGAGCGCGCCGGTGATGATCAGCAGGTCGTTCTGCAGCGTAAAGCCGATGCCCGCCGCGGCCCAGCCGGAGTAGGAGTTGAGCATGGAGACGATGACGGGCATGTCCGCGCCGCCGATTGGGATGATCATCAGGATGCCGAGCAGCAGCGAAAGAACGACGATGGCCCAGAAGAAGGTCGGCGCCTGCGTCGCGCACAGCATGATGATGAGGAACAGCAGGAAGCCGCCAAGCCCGGCATTGATGACATGCTGGTTCGGATAGGTGATGGGTTTGCCGGGGATGATGCCCTGCAATTTGCCGAAGGCGATGCAGGAGCCGGTGAAGGTGATCGCGCCGATGGCTGCGCCCAGCGACATCTCAACAAGGCTTCCGGCCATGATTTCACCGCGGAACCCGATGCCGTAGGTTTCCGGATCATAATAGGCGGATGCCGCGACCAGCACAGCGGCAAGGCCGACGAGGCTGTGAAACGCCGCCACCAGTTGGGGAAGGGCGGTCATGGAAATTTTTTGCGCGACCACGGTGCCGATACCGCCGCCGATGGCAAGGCCGAGCAGGATCAGCCACGGCGATTGCACGGCGATGAACAGGGTGGTGACGATGGCGATGGCCATGCCGATCATGCCGCAGAGAACGCCGTTCTGGGCGGATGTCGGATGAGAGAGGCCGCGCAGCGCGAAGATGAACAGCACGCCGGAGATCAGGTAGGCAAAGGCCGAAAGTGTTTCCATGGAGCGTTGGCTTTCGTAATTATGATTTTTTCTTGAACATGGAGAGCATGCGCCGTGTGACGATGAACCCGCCGAAAATATTGATGGATGCCAGAAGAACGGCGAAGAAACCCATAATTTTCGAGGATGTCACCTCGACCGGGCCCGCGGCAATGATGGCGCCGACGATGATGACGGAGGAAATGGCGTTGGTAATCCCCATCAATGGTGAGTGCAGCGCCGGGGTTACGCGCCAGACAACATAATAACCGACAAAGCAGGCAAGAATGAAGACGGTCAGGCCGTTCATAAAGAAATAGTCGGCATGGCTGTTCGCGGCGTCGGCGACGAAGCTGCTCGCGTCCACCGCCATTTGCGCGGCCTGGTCCGCCAGAGCCTTTGCCTGGTTGGCGAGGTCTGCCGCGCTGGGCGAGTTGGTTGTGGCATTGGTGGTTTGATCGACGGGGTCGGACATGGCGATGATCCTTTATTCTGCGGCTTCGGCGGATTTCGGGGCGAAATTCGGATGGACGATGGCGCCGTCCTTCGTCAGCGTGATGCCTTTGATCACGTCATCGTCCCAGTTGATGACGAGAGACTTGCTTTCCTTGTCGATGACAAGGCCGAGCAGGTTTAGAAGATTGCGCGCATAAAGCGCGGAGGCATCCGTGGCAAGGCGCGAGGGAACATTTTTATGCCCCACGATCATCACGCCGTCCTTTGCCACGACTTTGCCTGCCTCGGACAACTCGCAATTTCCGCCGCTTTCGACGGCGAGGTCGACGATGACCGATCCCGGTTTCATCGAGGAAACCATTTTTTCGGTGATCAGTTTCGGCGCGGGGCGGCCGGGGATCAACGCCGTGGTGATGACGATGTCCTGTTTCGCGATGGTTTCTTCGACCAATGCGGCCTGTTTGGCTTTATATTCCGCCGACATTTCCTTGGCGTAGCCGCCCGCGGTTTCGGCGGCCTTGAATTCCTCATCCTGCACGGCGACGAATGTGCCGCCCAAAGATTCTACCTGTTCTTTCGAGGCCGGGCGGACATCGGTGGCGGACACGACCGCGCCGAGGCGCTTGGCCGTGGCGATGGCCTGCAACCCCGCGACACCCGCGCCCATGACGAACACACGGGCCGGGGCGATGGTGCCCGCCGCCGTCATCATCATCGGGAAGGCGCGGCCGAATTGTTCGGCGGCGTCCAGAACGGCCTTATACCCTGCAAGGTTGGATTGCGAGGACAGCACGTCCATAGCCTGCGCCCGCGTGATACGCGGCACGAGTTCCATGGAAAAGGCGGTAATGCCCTTGTTCGCCGCAGCCTTGAGGAGATCGGCGTTTTGATAGGGCGCATAAAGCCCGGCAAGGACCGCGCCTTTTTTCAAACCGTCCAGGTCTTCCAGCGCGACTTGCACTTTCAGCACGATATCGGCGGCGGCAACGGCCCCGGCACGGTCGGCGGCGATGGTTGCGCCAGCCTGTTCATAGGCCGAATCAGGATAAGAGGACGCGGCGCCTGCGTTTTTTTCAACGATCACGGCCGCGCCGAGCGCAATCAGTTTTTTCACGGTTTCCGGCGTTGCGGCCACGCGTTTTTCGTAATCTGCGGTCTCTTTGGCGATGGCGATGGTGAGGGCCACGGGAAACGCTCCTTGCCGTTACGGTGTAAAGAGTTGGAAATCTTGAAGAACATTGCAACAGCAGGGGCGGTTTGTGAAGTCCCCCTTTCCGAATTGTTTCCGGCTATCAACAGCCAAAACCCCGGTCGTGGCGCGCCCTGCAAACCGCTTGCGTAACGCCCTGAAACTGTTAAGATTCCAAGTGCAAGTTCTTGCCGTTCCTTTCCTTTTCTGGAAAATGTTTGATGCATCGTTCGACACTTCTCTACACGCTGACAGGCGCTTTGTGTTTTATCCTGTCCGGTCCGGCGCAGGCGGAGACCATGCGCGAGGCCGTGACGGCCGCGCTGGCCAGCCATCCAGCCGTGGATATTGCGCGCGCGCAAGGAGACGCCGCCAGTGCGGAAGAGAGTGCGGAGTTTTCCAACCTGTTTCCTGAGTTGAACGCCACCGCGACGGGCGGGCGCGTGTTTGGCAACAATGCGACTTCGCGGGGTTTGAGCGTGTCGCGCGGCGAGGCGTATTCGTGGCTGTGGGAAGGGTCCGCTTCTGTGACGCAGCCGATCTTCAACGGGTTTGAAACCTATAACCGTATCGATGCGGCGCAGGCGCGCACGCAGGCCGCGGAATTCACGATGGCCGATGCCCGGCAGGGCGTAGCCCTTCGCGCGGCGCAGGCGTTTTTGAACGTCGTCCGCGCCCAGAAAGCGCATGAAAAAGCCGTCTCGTACAAAGACAAAATCAACGATTACGTTACGCGTATCGGCGGCATGGTCGAGGCCGGTGCGGCGGACGAGGCGGAATCTGCGCAGGCGAAAAATATCCAGGCGCAACTCGACAACACGGTTGCGGAAATGGAAGGCGGGTTGAAGCTCGCGCTGGCCGATTATGTCGAGGCGACGGGATCGATGCCGACAGGCGAATTGCGTGAAAGCGGCGAGGCGCGCAGCCTGCTCTTCGCATCCCCGGACGAAGCGATCAAATACGCGCAGGAGCGCCACCCGCTGGTGCTGTCCGCGCGCAAGGCGATGGAAGCGGAGGACGAAGAGGTCAGCGCGGAGAAGGGCGTCCTGATGCCCGATCTGGATGGCGAATTGTCTTATCTGGAGCGCGACCAGAAGGAAGAGATCGGCGGCGAGGTTACGGACGCGCGCGCCGTGATGCGCATGAACTGGGGATTTTCCACCGGCGGCGGGCAGTTGGCGCGCATCCGCAAGGCGAAGGCAGAGCGGTCCGAGGCGCTGGCCCGCATTTCCCAGACACAGCGGCAAATCGAACGCGATATCCGCCGCGCTTACGCCGAATATGAAACCGCGCAGAAGCAAAAAGAGCTGAACGCCAAGCGCGCCACGGTCACGAAAGAATTGTTCGACACGTATGAAAAACAGTTCGAAGCATCGAAAGTGCGCATCCTGCAACTGCTCCAGGCGGAAAACCAGTTGTTCACGACGGAACTGGAGCAGATCAATTCCGATGCGCGGCTGCACATGGCGGAATACACGACGCTGGCCAGCAGCGGACGATTGATCGAGGCGTTTCAGATCGACGGGGAAACGGCGCCTGCGATAACGGCTGCGCCGAAAACGGATGACGCATTCTTGCCGCCGCCTGCAGAGGCCAGTGTGCCGGAAAATTCCTACACCAAAGAAGCGTCTATCCCTGCCGAGACTGCGGCCGCCGTTCCTGCTGCGGCACCAGCGGGAAAGCCTGTGATGATGCAGCCGATCCTTTCCCCTGAAGATTACCGCGACGATAAAACGGCGAGTCCGCCGGCAGGTGAGTGATGGCCAAAGACCATCCAGTTTCAGAGAATATTGACGGTCAGAATGTCGACCCGCTTCTATCCTGCCTTGTTTACCTGACGGGACATTACGGCCGCGCGAAATCGGCGCAGGCGATTACGGCAGGATTGGCCTATGACGAAAAGAACATGGGCCCGAACCTGTTCTGCGAGGCGGCATCCGGCATTGGCCTGCACGCGAAAATCGTTCACCGCGACAAGATCAAGAAAATCGTGGCGCCGGTTCTCCCGGCCGTCCTGATTTTAAAAAACGCACAGGCCTGCGTTCTTCTGAAAGTCAGCGGCGACGAACACAGCGCCGTCATCTGGTCTCCCGAAACGGGTGCGGAGCGTCAGGTGAAGCTTACCGACCTGAAACAATCCTACACCGGCTATGCGATTTACGTGCATCCGCGGCCCGAGTTCACCAACGCCGACGCGCCGCAGGCACAGGATGCGGACAGGCATTGGTTCTGGGGACCTATGTGGCAGGTAAAAGACATTTACTGGAAGGTGATTACGGCTGCCGTCCTGATCAATCTGTTCGCGCTGGCGAGCCCGATCTTCATGATGAACATCTACAACCGCGTTTTGCCCAACCAGGCGATGGAGACGGGGTGGGTTCTGGCCATCGGCGCGATCACGGTGTTCGCGTTCGATTTCATCATGCGCACGCTGCGCGGCTATTTCATCGACCTTGCAGGCCGCCGGGTGGATGTGATCGCGGCACGCAGGATTTTCGACCAGTTGATGAACATGAAACTGGCCGGACGGCCCAAATCTTCCGGCGCGTTCGCCAACATGCTGCGCGATTTCGATGCCGTGCGCGATTTCACGACATCGGCGACGCTGACCGGGCTTGTCGATCTGCCGTTCACGGTGTTGTTCCTGCTGGTCATCTGGCTGCTCGGCGGCAATGTCGCGTTTATGCTGGCGGGATTGATCGTCCTTGTCGTTATCGCAGGCTATGCATTGCAGGTGCCGCTTCGCAACAATGTGCGTAAGGCGGCAAAGTCGGCTGAGGCCAAGCATGGGCTTCTGGTCGAAACCATTTCAGGGCTGGAGACCATCAAGGCCATCGGCGCGGACGGGCGCCTTCGCGCGCGCTATGGTGACCAGGTCGCCGAAAACGCGCTTTATTCGCAGGAATCTCGCTTTATCTCCGCGATGGGCGGCAACATTGCCGCGTTCACGCAGCAGGTCGCCAGCATCATCATCGTGTTGATCGGCATGTATATGGTGAAAGAGGGGACGATGAGCGTCGGCGCGCTGATCGCCTGCGTCATGCTCGGTGGGCGGGCCATCGCGCCGATCGGCCAGGTCGCCAATTTGATGAGCCGGTATCACGGTGCACAATCCGCCATGCGCACGATCGATGGCATCATGCAAAAGCCGGTGGAGCGCCCGTTGAACGCGCGGTTCCTGCACCGCCCGGATTTAAAAGGCAAGATTACATTTAAAAATGTCAGCTTCACCTATCCCGGCGCGCCGCGCAAATCGCTGGACAATGTGTCTTTCACCATAGAGCCGGGGGAGAAGGTCGGCATCATCGGCCGCATCGGGTCCGGCAAGAGCACGATCACCCGCCTGATGATGGGACTGTACGACCCGTCCGAAGGGGCAATGCTGATCGACGATACGGATTACCGCCAGATCGACCCCGCCGACCTGCGCCGCAATGTCGCCTATATCGCGCAGGATGTGGTTTTGTTTTCGGGCAGCGTCCGCGACAACATCACGGCAAGCGTGCCGCATGCGACGGAAGAGCAGATATTGGAAGCCGCGCGCCTTTCCGGCGTGCATGAATTCATCTCCCACCACCCGATGGGATATGACGCGCCGGTGGGCGAGCGCGGCGAGGGGCTTTCGGGCGGGCAGCGCCAGACCATCGCGCTGGCCCGCGCCATGTTGCTTAAACCCAATGTTTTCGTCTGTGACGAGCCGACCAACGCGATGGACGTTCAGGCGGAAACGGCCTTCACCAGCCATATCGCGCGCTATTCAAAAGACAAGACATTGATCCTGATCACACACCGGCAACAGTTGCTGCCTTTGGTGGACCGCCTGATTTTGATCGATCAGGGCAAGGTGATCATCGACGGGCCGCGCGACCATGTGTTCAACCAGATTGCGGCCGGCAAGGTGGAGGTTCCCAAATGAAGCGGAACGAAGACGCCGAAGATTTGCAATTCATGGAAGAACTGGAAGCCGCGGTCAGGTTAAAACCGTCGGCCACGTCGAACCTGATGCTGATCAGCATTGTCGGATTGATTGTCATTCTCCTGGCATGGATGACGTTTTCGAACATCGACGAAATCACGCATGGCGAAGGGCAGGTCGTGCCGACGTCCGAAATCCAGGTTGTGCAGAGCCTGGAGGGCGGCGTTTTAAAAGAGCTTCTGGTGACGGAAGGGCAGGCGGTGAAAAAAGGCGAGGTCCTGATGCGGATCAGCGATGTCGCTTTCGCCTCGGAAGAACAGGGCACGCAGGCGCAGCAGGAATCGCTCCTTATCAAGCGCGTGCGTCTGGAAGCCGAAGCCAACGGCAAGGATTTTGTCATTCCGCCGGAACTGGTCGCCAAGGCACCGGACATCGCGCGCAACGAGGAAAGCCTGTATAAATCCCGCCAGCGGGAACTGGAAAGCGCCAAGGCGATTTTGAACGACAAGATCAGCAGCGCCAGCGCGCAGATTTCCGAAATCGGCGCGAAGGTTTCCCGCCTGTCAGAAAGCCGCAAGCTGGTCCAGCAGGAACTGGAAATCACCCGCAAGATGGTGGAACAGCGCGCTGTGCCGAAGCTCGATGAAATCCGGTTGAACCGCGAACTCAACGATATCAGCGGCCAGATCAACGAGGCGGCGGAAGAACGGCAGGGATTGCAGGCGGATTTGAGCGCGGCGCAGAAAGAACGCGACGATCAGGAAAACAAGTTTCGCAGCCAGGCGCTGGGTGAACTGAATGACGTGCAGACGCAATTGTCGCAGCTTAGTTCCAGCCTGACTGCGCTCGGCGACCGGGTAGACCGGTCCGAACTGCGCAGCCCGGTGGACGGCGTGGTGAACAAGGTTATGCTGAAAACCGTCGGCGGTGTGGTGGAGCCGGCGATGAAGCTGGTGGAGATCGTCCCCGCGGACGACAAGCTGAAAATCATCGCACGTGTGCCGCCGAGCGAGATCGCCTTCCTTCATCCGGGGCAAAAGGTGAAGGTCAAAATTTCAGCGTATGACCCGCAGCGGTACGGCGCGCTGGATGGGGAGCTGGTGCGCATCGGCGCGAACAGCGTACGCGACGGTGAGGGCAATATATTCTTCGAAATCGAAGTGCGCACGGACAAAAATCATCTGGGCGATGAGGCCAGCCCGTTGCCTATCACGCCGGGGATGGTGGCCCAGACGGAGATTATCACCGGCGACCGGTCCATCCTTGCCTACCTGATGAAGCCCGTGTTCCGCGCCAAGGACCGCGCGCTGACGGAACGGTAGGGCGATGGTCAAGCTCCTCACCCACAAATGGACGCATTTCCTCATTCTCCTCGCGCTGTTGTTCGGTGCGGTGTATTTCAGCGGATCGAACCATGAATTGCGCAAGCGCCTGCAATACGCGACGTTCGATACCTACAACAAGCTCAAGCCCCGCACGGCGTCGGACCGCGTGGCGATTGTCGATCTCGATGAGGAATCGCTCAAAGTCCTGGGACAATGGCCGTGGCCGCGCAGCGTGATGGCGGATCTCGTGCGCGAGTTGAAAACCCTCGGCACAAGCGTTATCGCCTTCGACATCGTGTTCGCAGAAGCAGACCGTACGTCGCCCGCGCGGATCGCGGCAACGCTTCCCAAGGCAGAGGAATATACACCCGTAAAAGATGCGTTGCGCAGCCTGCCGGACAATGACGCAGTGTTTGCAGGCGCGATTGCGGATGCAGGCAATGTGGTCACGGGGTTTACCCGCGCGCGGCCCGAAGAAACGCTGCGCAACCCGCATCTTCCGGCAAAGCCGATTTTCCTGATGAAGGATAAGACGCCCTTTCTGGAGCACACATTTGCAGCGCCGGGCGTGGCCGAAAATCTTCCAGAGTTTTCGGGGGCCGCGGCCGGGAACGGCAGCTTTATGGCGACGCCGGATATCGACGGATTGATCCGGCAGGTGTCGCTGCTGGTCCGTTATCCTCCAAACAAGGTCGGAGGCCAGGAGCCGGAACTGTATCCGATGCTGGGGCTGGAGGCGCTGCGCGTCGCCAGCGACAAAAACGCGCGGCTGATGATCAAGGCGCAGGGCAGGCAGGGCGCGTTCGATACCGGCTATGTCATCAAGGTGGCGCAATATGACGTGCCGATCGAAAGCGACGGAAAAATCTGGGTGTATTACCGCCATATCGACCAGAGCGAATATATCCCGGCCTTCAAGCTGTTCGATCCGGCGGAGAGGGAAGCGCTGCGCGGGAAGATCGCAGGCAAGATCGTCTTTGTCGGCACCAGCGCCGAAGGGCTTCGCGATATACGGTCTACGCCGCTGGATATCTTCGTGCCCGGCGTCGAGGTGCATGTGAACGTCGTCGAACAGATATTGCAGGGAAAATTCCTGAAACGTCCGGCGATCATGGCCGGGGTCGAGGCAGCGGTGATCGCCTTCGCGGGGCTTATGATCCTTATCGCCGCGCCGTTTATGAACGTGATTGTGCTGGGCGTCCTTACCGCCGGACTGATGGGCTGTATGTTTCTGGGGTCATGGCAGGCTTATCAAAGCGCGGGGCTTTTACTCGACCCTGTATATCCGTCCGTGGCGTTGTCCATTCTTTTTCTTGTGTCGTCTCTGCTCAGCTATATCCGTTCTGAAAGCGAGCGGCAGCAAGTTCGGCAGGCGTTCGGATACTATATCTCCCCGGCATTTATGGAAGAATTGACGAAAAACCCGGACCGCCTGAAGCTCGGCGGAGAGGTGCGGAACCTGACCGTCATGTTTACGGATATCCGCAGCTTTACGACGATCTCAGAGAGGCTGACCCCGGAAGAACTCATCCACCTGATGAACGACTTCCTGACGCCGATGTCGGATCTCGTGATGGGCAACCGCGGCACGATCGACAAATATATGGGCGATGCGATGATGGCGTTCTGGAACGCGCCGCTGGACGACCCGGACCATGCGCGCCATGCCTGCCTGACAGCCCTGAAGATGAACGATGCGCTGACCCCCGTGAATGAGGGCATCAAGGCCCGCGCCGCGGCGGAAGGGCGCATGCCTGTCCTGTTGAACGCGGGCATCGGCATCAACACGGGCCCGTGCTCCGTCGGCAACATGGGGTCGCGCCAGCGTTTTGCGTATTCCGCGCTGGGCGATGCGGTCAATCTTGCGTCGCGTCTGGAAGGACAGACAAAGGCCTATGGCGTAAATATCCTGGTGGGAGAAGAAACGGCGAAACTGGTGCCGGGCCTGGCCCTGCTGGAACTCGACCTGATCCGCGTCAAGGGCAAGGAAAAGCCTGTGCGGATTTTTACGCTCATCGGAACAGAAGAGACGAGCGCGGACGAAAACTTTAAACGCTGGCAGGCGGCGCATAACGGTTTTCTGGCCGCGTACCGCGCCGCGGATTTCGGCTGCGCCGCGCAGGAGATAAAAACCGCGCGGGAGGTGGGGCGGGGCCGTCTGGATGCGTATTACGATTTATTCGCGGGCCGCATTGCCGCTTTCGTGAAAAACCCGCCCGCAGCAGGCTGGGACGGGGTTTTCGTGGCCACGGAAAAATAGGCGTGGAAAGTCAGGCTGCGACGTTTACTGTAACATCCGCATCGATCAGCAGCGTGTAGCCGCCAATGTGGAAAGCATTGTAGCCAGCATGCGATGTGTTTTCCGATGTCACGGAATTGCCGCTCATGGATTCGAGCGCTTCTTCAACATGAACGTTGGTCGCTCCGCTGTGCGCCGTCATGGCCCCGTCGATATTCAGAACGTTGCCTGTCAGCGCGTTCGCGGAGGTGATTTTGAACAGGCCGTCGTCGCTGGTTTTAAGCAGGTTGAACAGGTTTTCCAGCGTCAGCGTCAGTGTCTGGCCGTTGGAGGTATAATTCAACTGCTCAAGACCGGACATCTTTTCAAAATCAAGGTTCGAGAAATCCAGGTTGCCCGTGGCATTGACGCTGTCGAAACCCGTTCCGCCATGAAGCCCGAGGAAGTTCGTGGAGGTAATGTTCAGGTTGTCGCTCCCGGCGCCTGCACGCATGGAGATATTGACGAACCCGTTATCATTCATTGTGTTCGAACCAGAAGTGCCAACAAGCGCCTGATTGTCCGCTGTCGCCGTGGCCGCGTGGGAAGTATCGCCGCGTCCATAGACGATGTGCATGCCGCCGTTGCCGTTTGATGCGCCGTTGGCATCAGGAACGCCCATGGCAAAATCGTCATAGCCGTCGCCGTCGATATCGCCGATCGCGGAAATTTCGACATCATCGGCGTCCGTCGCGCCGGTATAACGAATTTCCAGCGCGTTATCAGGATTCTTGAGGAAGGATAGATTCATATCGCCGGTAAATCCGTCTTTTCCAAAAACAACATAGGTGCGGGTCATGGCGTTATCGGCCACGGCCACGGCAAAATCGTCATAGCCGTCGCCGTTAAAGTCGCCGATGCCGTTCCCGCCCGTAATCGTGTAATTTCCGCCGACATCAATCGTTCCATCTTGTGTTGCGTCGCCGCCGAGGTAGAGGCGGGCCGTGTTGCCTTCGCCGCCAAGCATGATATCGGACAGGCCGTCACCGTTTATGTCGCCCAGATAGACGATGGCATCACCAAGCTGTTCATTGTCCGCGCCCATCATTGTGTGGATGGGGGAGGATACCGTTCCAGCCTGATTTCCGGCATAAATCAGGACCTGGCCGTTCATATTTCCGCCTGCGATCGGCGCGCCGATCGCAAAATCCGCATAACCGTCCCCGTTAAAATCGCCGATGCCGCGTACTTCGCTGCCGAAAGAAGCAATGGATGGGTCGATGATCGCGGTGTCAGTAGCGTTTGAGCCCCATGCATTGCCGTTACCGTGGACGAGGTACGCGCTGGACGTGCCTGCCATGCCGAACAGGAAGTCCGCGTAGCCGTCATTGTCCATATCGCCGACGCCGCTGACGCTGCTGCCTGCAAGGCCGGATGTCGGCAAGGATGTCAGGAGGGTGTTCTGAGAACCATTGGCGCCGCTGACGATAGAAATAGCGCCCATGCCGCCCGTGCCGTTGTTGCCTTGCCCGATCACGTAATCTTCGATCCCGTCACCGTTGAAATCACCGATTCCGGCAATGTGCGATTCCGAATAATCGCTGTTCGGCGTTGCGTTTGGACGAACGGAAAGTCTGCCGCCGAGCGATGTAATAGGCGCATCGGCCAGTTTTGCGCTGCCGCCATAGACGATATAGCTGTGGTTCTGGTTTGCGTTCGTGGTGTTGTTGCTGAAGGCAAAGTCGGAGAAACCATCGCCGTTGACATCGCCGAGCGCAGTGATCGTATAGCCGGCATTGTTTCCTTGACCGCCGTCTTCGTAATTGTCGCTGAGCGTGGCGACGTTCGACCATGTCGCAGTATTGTATGTGCTGCCGGCATTTGCATCCGTGACGGCGGGTGTAAATGTTCTGGTCAGGACCGTTGAATCCGGCAATGTTGCCTGCACGGTTACGCTGCCAAGGGACAGGCTGTCCAGGCTGCCGGCCAAATACGCGGCGCCGGCGGTTGTGAGCATCAAATTGAGGCCCGAAGAGGTCAACGTCGCCGTAAAGAAGGACGGATCAAGCGATGCGGCGGTCACTGTATAGGTTGTGCCTGTAACGCCCGTCGAAAAAGTGCCGATTACGCCAGAGGTTGCTATATCCGTCAGCTGGCCCGTTTCTGAGAACCGTAAAGCGGGCGCAGGCGTTGTCGGTGTCGTGCCTGTCCCGCCATTTCCTGCCTCGTTGTTGATCACGCTGGGCGGAGGAGGCTGCGTCAGAGCCTGCGACGGAGTTGTTGTCGCCTGCGCCGTGCCGGAACCAGTCGAAGAAACAGGGGCCGTGATAGCGGACTGCGCGGGCGATGCCGTCGCCGTTTGCGCAGGTTGTGTTCCCGCCGAAGACGGAAGGCCGGCGGCGGTTTCAGCGGAGGGAAGACCTGCGCTGTTACCGTTCAGATTGACAATGCCGTCCACGGCAACAGGCGCCGGTGCGGTGTCGGTTGTACCGGATGTCGCCGTATTGGCAGGAGAGGGCGAAGATTCATGCACCGCTGTTTCCGCGGCGGGTTGTGCCTGCGGCGCCGGCGTGGTGGCGCGCGATTGTTCGCCGCCCGTATCCTGAATGACCGTGAACAGGGAGGGCAGAACGCCGCCGACGCTATTAAAGCGGCTGCCGATATCCTGTGCGGGGATAACGCCCATCGGCTCCATCGGCTTGTCAAAGCTGCTGAGTTTTACCGTTTCGAACTGCTCGGAAAGCGTTTGTTCGCCCGAGCCGTTGCTGACCACGATGGCGCCTTCGAGAACGGAAATCTTGCTTTCGCCGCCGGGCAGGATTTCGCCCGCAATGATCGTACCGCGGATACCGATAGAGCCGACCGGCGTTTCGATTTTGACATCATCCGGATCGTCCCGGCCGATCAGGCCGCTGGTAAAGACGAACAGGCCGCGCAGGACGGAGAAATTCGTCGTGCCGCTTTCGGTGGCCGGATCGAACGTATAATTGTCGATGGCAAGACGGGCATTTTCGCTGACCGCCATGCTGGTTTCATCGATAAAGGTGATATTCACAGCGCCGTCGGCGGCAGTCTCAATAATATCGCCCTGGTAGATCGGCGTGCCGATCGACAATTTTTCCACGGTGCCATCGGCACGTGTGACGGTGGCTTCGCCTTTGATTTCCTCAACCGCGCCGACCGGGCTTTCATCGCTCGCGGTGTCGCCCGCCGCATATTCGGACGGGGAGCGGGCAAAAGAATTCACCAATGCCGGTGTGAGGACAGAACCATCCGGTCCTTGCAGAAGCGGAGCAGGGTCTGCGGCGAAATAACCTTCGATCACGACCGTCTGGCCATCCGGCGCGGTCAATGTCAGGTCATCGCCGCTGCGTTCCATCTGCGCCTCGGTGATAAATTCAGCCGCCGGCAGCGTGATCTGTTCAGCGCCAGAGGCTTCAAATTTTGTGCTTTCGGAAGTATTTTCTGCCTGTACGGCAGTGTCCATCGACGTTTTCGCCATTGTCCTTGTTCCCCAAATCCCTAAAAGAATTTCCCCGTAACTACAAAAACTTAAGCGCAAATCACGCCTGTTTAATCCTTAGATTGTAACGCCAAAGGCTTAAAAATAATTAAAAAATTGAAAAATAGTTATAGAAAACAGCGTCTAGCGGATACGGCCTTCGTGATGCCAGGCGATCAGCTTGTCCGTGATGTCTTTTTCGGAATGGGGACGGGAATAGTAATAGCCCTGAACGCGCTCGCAGCCGAGTTTCTTCAGCGCCTCGGCCTCTTCGGCGGTTTCGACGCCCTCGGCCACGATTTTCATGTTCATATTCTGGCCGAGCGCGACGATGGAGCGCACAAGTTCCATGGACGTGTCGTCCTGCAACATGTTGCGGATGAAGCTCTGGTCGATTTTGAGCGTATCGATGGGATAGTAATGAAGATAGGAAAGAGACGAATAGCCCGTCCCGAAATCGTCGATAGAGATACCGAGCCCGGCCTTGCGGCACATCGACAAGGTTTCCTTGGCATTTTGCGGCTGGTTCATCAAAAGGCGTTCGGTGATTTCAAGGTGAACCTTTTGCGGCTCAACATCCGTTTCGCTCAGGATCGTGTAAAGCTGATCGAGGAAATTTTCTTCCGCGAAATCCGAACTGGAAAAATTGACACTCATGAACATCGGGTGTTCGAGCCCGACTTTCGATTCAATGCGTTTCAACGCGCGGCAGGCTTCGCGCAGCGCCCAGCGGCTCGCTTCGACAATCAGGCCCGTATCTTCGGCCATCGGAATGAACACGCCCGGCGAGATCGGCCCTTTCGTCGGATGGTTCCAGCGCATCAGCGCTTCAAACCCGTCAACATATCCCGTGCTCATATTGATAATCGGTTGGTAATGGAGGCTCAACTGGTCCGTGCCGATGGCCGCACGAAATTCATTGGCGATTGAAACCGTCTGAACGGTGTTCGCCTGTTTCAGATAGCCGCGCTCCAGGTCTTCGGGCGTAGGATAGGTGCTGGTTTCTTTCAGGATCGATGCGCGGGTCAGCATGTCGCGGTAACGCGTGAGGATAACCTGCGTCGTGATTTGCAGGACAGGGTCCGCATTTTTCAGGCGGCGTGAAAAATCATCCTTGGTGATTTCGAGGAGGCTGCAATCCTCCAGCGCGCGAATGGTCGCGATGCGCGGTTCGTTGTCAACGATGGCCATTTCGCCGATAATCGTGCCGGCACCGCGCGTGCCCACACGGGCGACGGCGCCATTCGCCTTTTCAATCACGATCTCGACAAGCCCTTTTTCAATGATATAGGCGCAGTCCCCCACGTCCCCTTGACGCAGGATTGTTTCGCCGGCCTTGAAAATCTTGCGGGTTTGGTCGTCGTTCATGGGGTCGCTTTGATTGGTTGTTGTTTGAAAGTTCTACCCAGAATGACAATATGCACAAAAAACGGTTAGAAGTTGGTTAACGATGGATAGAATTCAAAGCAAAATCAATAGCGCGGATATAATCCTGTCTTGGCAGAGACCCGCGCGGGAGGCATAATGGTTGGACTATATTTTATTCCGTAAAAAACCTTTATCGATTCCTTCATGGCTTTTTCCACGCTGCTACTTCTCTACATCGCTTTCCGGGTAAAGCATTTCGTCTGCGACTTCCTGTTGCAGACGGACTGGATGGCGCTCACCAAAGGCAAGCCGGGCCGGGAAGGGTGGTCGGCTTTATTGACCCATTCGGCCATTCACGCCATCGGCACGCTGGCGATCGTCGTCTGTTTTGAGCCGGTGCTGTGGTGGCTGGCGCTGGTAGATTTCGCCGTTCATTCCACCATCGACCGAATAAAGGGATTGTTTACCTACCGTATGGGATGGACACCCAAGGACACGGTTTTCTGGTGGACGCTGGGCGCAGACCAGGAAGCCCATAATTTCACGCATCTCGCCTACATCGTCGTCATTTATATGTATGAGAGCGGGACGCTGCAGTTCTAGCTTGACAAGCCTTTGGGCGATTGGCTATGGTCCGCCGACAATTTTAAGAATTCAGACCGAAAGACCGTGCCATGAAAGTCGTTAACTCGTTGAAAACTCTCAAAAAGCGTGACCGTAACTGCAAGGTTATCAAGCGTCGTGGCCGCGTTTACGTCATCAATAAGACGAACAAGCGTTTCAAGGCCCGCCAAGGCTAAATCCTGTTTTTTCCCGCGGGAAGCTGGAAAAGTCCGTAAATGCGTTTACGGGCTTTTTTGTTGCTTTTGCCCATCCGACACCAACGGGGGAAAAGCCCAAAATCCCTGATGCATCGCCGCGTCTTCTTTGCTATATGTCTTAAGCCTTAATCACACATATTTGTACCCATCTGGAAAAACGCCAATGTTTTCAAAGCTTTTTGGTTTTATGTCCGCCGATATGGCCATCGATCTCGGCACGGCGAACACGCTGGTTTACGTGCGGGATCAGGGTATCGTCCTGAACGAGCCATCGGTGGTGGCTATCGCCCAGGAAAACGGGAAGAAAAAGGTTTTGGCAGTCGGCAACCGCGCCAAACAGATGCTGGGACGTACGCCAGGCAACATTGTCGCTATGCGCCCGCTTCGTGATGGGGTTATCGCGGATTTCGAAGTGACCGAGGCGATGATCAAGGAATTTATCCGGATGGTGCATAACCGCCGGTCGTTCGTATCCCCCAAAATGGTGATCTGCGTGCCGTCCGGTTCTACCGCCGTGGAACGCCGCGCGATTCAGGAAGCGGCCGAAAGCGCTGGCGCCAGCCAGGTCGACCTG
Organism: Micavibrio sp.; assembly: GCA_039808805.1. GTDB lineage: Bacteria > Pseudomonadota > Alphaproteobacteria > Micavibrionales > Micavibrionaceae > Micavibrio_A. Next base: position 4,726 of record JBDHTU010000003.1, on the reverse strand, counting down.
ATCGAGGAACCGATGGCCGCCGCGATCGGCGCGGGGCTGCCGGTGACGGAAGCGACGGGGTCCATGGTTGTCGATATTGGCGGCGGGACCACGGAGGTTGCCGTTATCTCGCTGGGTGGGATCGTTTATGCGCGCTCTGTCCGCGTCGGCGGCGACAAGATGGATGAGGCGATCATTTCCTATATCCGCCGCGTACATTCGTTGCTGATCGGCGAAAGTACGGCTGAGCGCATCAAAAAAGAAATCGGCTCCGCCTGCATACCGCCGGATGGGGAAGGCCGCCAGATGAAGATCAAGGGCCGCGACCTGATGAACGGCGTGCCGAAGGAAATCATCATCACTGAACGCCAGATGGCCGAAAGCCTTGCGGAGCCTGTGGGCCAGATCGTCGAAGGCGTGAAGGTCGCGCTGGAACACACCGCGCCGGAGCTGGCCGCAGACATTGTTGAAAAAGGCATCGTCCTGACCGGGGGTGGCGCGCTGCTCTCCAATCTTGACCTCGTGCTGCGTCATGCCACGGGCCTCGCCGTGACCATCGCGGACGATCCGCTGTCCTGCGTGGCACTTGGCACAGGGCATGCATTGGAAGAATACAAGGCTCTGCGGAGCGTCCTTGTCGGCAATTACTAGCCATGCCATAGAAAAAAACGTTGATAACGCGTGACGGAATCGCGATTTTCCTATAAAATCGTTGACGGGACAGTAGAGTTTTATGGGGGCGGTGCTCCGCCCGGAACCGATTTCGTGAAGGATCATCCTTGAAACGCCGCGCCAGAGCCAAAGTCCATGCCCGGTTTTCGCCCTTTCAATTTGTTGGAAGCGGCCACGCATCCATTATCTTCATGCTTGCGGCGACCCTGCTTCTGACGGTTTCTTTCGTCCGTCCGGGCATGTTCGGCGGTATCCGCACCACGGTCGCCGATGCCCTGAGCCCGGCAATCTATGTTCTGGGAGCCCCGTTCCGCCAGGTCGCGGCCTTCACCAGCAACGTTACCGGCTTGTCGGAAATGCGTGCCGAAAACGCACAGCTTCGCGCCGAAAACATCCGTCTGCGGGAATGGTATCAGACCGCGCTGATGCTTGAGGCGGAAAACCAGTCTTTGCAGGCGCTGCTCAATGTCAAGCCGGACCCGGCCCACCGCTTTATCACCGCCCGCGTCATTGCGGATTCGGGCAACGCCTTCGTCAAGAGCGCGATTGTCGCCGCTGGCGGCAAGGACGGGGTGCAAAAAGGGCAGGCCGTCCTCTCCGGTGACGGGCTGGTCGGCCGCATCATCGAATCCGGCAATGCCTCGGCCCGTGTGCTGCTGTTGACCGACGTCAACTCCCGCGTGCCGGTCCTTCTGGAAGGAACGCGCCAGAAAGCCATTTTGTCCGGCAACAACACGGAACTGCCGGAACTGAAATACCTGCCGCAGGATATCGATGTAAAAGACGGAACCAGGATTATCACGTCCGGCAATGGCGGCATGTTCATGCCGGGGCTGCCTATCGGCATCGTCATGCTCAAAGACGGCGTGCCGATGGTAAAACCCTATGCCGATATCTCGCGGCTCACGCATGTCCGCATCGTTGATTTTCCTGAAGATCCGAACCTGATCGAAGGCGGAGAATTCGCCCAATAAACCGCAAATTCGGGGCGACTTTTCAATCTGGATGTTCTAAAACATTTCCATGTTCTCACTCGACCCGTTGGAGCTTGCCGGCTGGACGTTCCGCCTGTTGTTGGCGCAGAGCGTGATCCTGCTGTTCCTGCTTTTGACCGTCGTGAGTTTTTCAACCCCGCATGCAGGGGATTTCAAGCCTTTCTTCCTTTTGATGGCGGTGTATTACTGGGCGATCTACCGCCCGACCATCATGCCCGTGGCCTATACGTTTGCGTTGGGCTTGATCGTGGATATCCTTGCCTATCTTCCACTCGGCCTCACCGCGCTGGTGCTGGTGGGATTCCAGATGGTGGTGCGTCATTCGCGCCTATTCCTGATGGGGCAGCCCTTTGTGATGGTCTGGCTGGGCTTTGCCGTGCTGGCATTTTGCTATGCCATCGTGCTGTGGTTTTTGATGTCGGTCGCGGCATGGGAATTTGCGCCGCTTGGCGCGCTGGTTCAGACCCTGATCGCCGCCTTTATCAGCCTGTTGCTGTTCCCGGTGGCGTTGCTGCTGTTGCAAGGCGTGCACAGGCTTTTGCCGGTACATTCCTCCAACCCGCTGCGGACTGTGCGGTGATGCCATGACGCTGGAAAAAGAAAGCGACAAGGCAGCGGTCTTTACACGGCGGGCGTTTGTCGTTGGAGCTTTTCAAGGCGCTTTTCTGACGCTGCTCGGCGGGCGGCTGGCGTGGCTGCAGATCGTCGAAGGAAACAGGTATAAGACGCTGGCTGAAAACAACCGCATCAACCTGAAAATGATGGCGCCCGCGCGCGGGCAGATTGTGGACCGGTTCGGTGTTCCGTTCGCGGTGAACAACCAGAATTTCCGCGTTCTCGTCGTTCCCGAACAAACGGATGATCTGGCGCAGTCGCTGCGCAAGCTTCAAAAACTGATCAAGATCGACGATGCCGCGATCGAAAAGGTGCTGAAGCTTGCGAAAAAGACGCCGTCCTACACGCCGCTGGAGGTCGCGGACCAGTTGGACTGGGAAGAAGTCGCAACGGTGGAAGTCAATATTCCGGACCTTCCCGGCACCAGTATCGATATGGGCGAGGTGCGGCACTACCCGTTTGGCGACGCGACATCCCATATCATCGGCTATGTCGGGGCAGCCAGCAAGAAAGATCAGGAAAACGACAAAGACCCTCTACTCACCCTGCCGAATTTTCAGGTGGGAAAAAGCGGGATCGAGCGCACGATGGACGCCGCGCTGCGCGGCAAGGCCGGCAGTTCGGAGGTTGAAGTCAACGTGGTCGGCCGCGAAGTGCGCGAACTTCACAACATGCAATCGCAGGAAGGCAGCCGCATCGTCCTGAGCATCGACGCGGAACTTCAGCGATTTGCCCAGCAACGCCTGGCGGCGGAGCGCAGCGCGTCGGCCGTCGTGATGGATGTCCATTCCGGCGAGATTTATGCGCTGGCATCCTATCCGGGGTTCGACCCGAACCATTTTACCGGCGGTATCAGCCATGAGCGGTATGAAGAGTTGAGGTCCGATATCACGCTGCCGCTGACCAACAAGGCGGTGGCGGGGCAGTACCCGCCCGGATCGACGTTCAAGATGGTGACCGCGCTTGCCGCGCTGGATGCAGGCGTGGTGACAGAAGGCACCTATACGTTCTGTCCCGGTTTCTACAATTTTGGCGGGCGGCGTTTTCACTGCTGGAAACATGGCGGGCACGGCACGGTCAACGTTGTCGGCGCGTTGCAGGAATCGTGCGATACGTATTTTTACAAGCTGTCCAACGATCTGGGCATTAACCGCCTGGCGGCGATGGCGCGCCGGCTTGGCCTCGGCAGCACGTTCGGCATGGAGCTTCAGGAAGAGCGTGCAGGTCTTATTCCCGATGAGGATTGGAAGCGTAAAAAGCGCGGCGAGCCATGGTATCCGGGTGAAAACCTGAACGCCAGTATCGGGCAGGGCGATATGCTGGCCACGCCTTTGCAACTGGCGGTGATGACGGCGCGCCTTGTCAATGGCGGCAAGGAAGTAAAGCCGTGGCTGACGGGCTATGTCGGCGGACAGCCCGTCACGCGCGGTGCGTGGAAATCCCTCGACCTGAATCCCAAGCATCTTGAGCTTGTGATGCGCGGCATGAACAATGTCGTCAACGTGCAGCGCGGCACCGCATACGGAGCCCGCATCAAGGAAGAGGGCATGGCGATGGGCGGGAAGACCGGCACCGCGCAGGTCAAGCGCATCACGATGCAGGAGCGCGCTGCCGGCATTAAAAATGAAGACCTGCCGTGGCAGTTCCGCCACCATGCATTGTTCGTGGGATATGCTCCCGTCGACAATCCGCGTTACGCTTGCTCCGTTGTGGTTGAACACGGGGTCGGCGGATCGAAAGCGGCCGCGCCGGTCGCGCGCGATCTGCTTTTGATGGCGCAGCAGCGAAACCCGGCCGCAAAGCCGATGATCGCGGCGCCCATCATCCTGGGAAAGGATAAGAACCATGGCTAACACGCTGCAATCTTCTTCGGACGTTTCCATCCTGCAACGGCTCCGCTATGTGAACTGGGGCCTTGTGTTCCTGATCGTCATGCTGGCCAGCGTCGGCTTTACGGCGCTCTATTCCGCCGCCGGCGGGAGTTTCGATCCATGGGCGGGCCGCCAGATGATGCGCTTCTCCGTGTTTATGGTCGGCATGGTCTGTATTGCGTTGATCGATATAAAGCTCTGGTATCGTGTCGCCTATCCGTTTTACGCAATTTGCCTTGTCCTGCTGGTCATCGTCGATGTCACAGGGCATATCGGCATGGGCGCGCAACGGTGGATCAAGCTTGGCCCGCTTCAAATCCAGCCGTCCGAATTGATGAAGATCGCCGTTGTTATGGCGCTGGCGCGGTATTTCCATTCCGCAACACAGGAAGACATGAAAAACCTTCGCTTCCTTTTTATAGGGCTTTTGTTCCTGATCGGGCCGTTCCTTCTGGTGGCGGCACAGCCTGACCTCGGTACATCCGGCGTTATCGTGATGGTGGGCATTGCCATGTTCTTTATCGCAGGCGCGCCTTTGTGGATGTTTATCGCGGGCGGGGTCGCGGCGGCGGCGGCGGCGCCGATGGGATGGCT
>JBDHTU010000002.1:0-33203 GCA_039808805.1 Micavibrio sp. | reverse complement strand
CCGCCGTAAAGCGGGATCTCGCGCAGGGCGCGCTGCGCCGTTTGCTGCGCGAAAATGCCCGTCCCCTGCAGGAACGGCGCGGAGATCCCGCCGCCGCCCGCCGCGGTCTCGACATCGCCCGTGAGGGGCGCGTAGCCGTTGGCGCGGACCTCCCAGTCCTGCGCCAGCCATTCCGCCCCGACCGTAACCTGCGAATGGTATTTGTCCGTGACGCCCGAGCGCTTGCGGTCGAAATAGGCGTAGCCGCCGGCCACGCCGGTGTCCTTCAGAACCCTAACGCCAAGGCCGATATTGCCCTCGCGGTTGCTCTGGTTGTCCGCCCTGAAGCGCAAATCCGAAAACAGCAGCGCGTCCTGCGAGCAGGCGACGGGGACGAACACCGACGTCTCGCCGAGATCCCGGCGCCCGCCCAGCTTGCCCTCCACGTCCACATGACCCCCGTAATGCGGGCAAAACGGCGAGAAGGCGAGGGCGGGAGAAGCCGCCAGAAGGGATGCAAGGGCGATGAAGGAAGAATAGAATCTCATTACTGTTTTATTGCCACATATAGAAAAAGGCCGCTAGTGAAAAGGTCGCCAGAGGGGGCTCTGGCGACCGGGTGTTCAAAACCGCTATCTACAGAAAACGGCGCGATAGCCTTTAGGCCGGAGCCTTGGACATGCGCCACCGCCACCCGGCCATAGACCGAGCGGCAAATCCGATGCTGTTCTTGAAGAATGAGCAGCATCAGTAACGGCTGATGCCAGCCGCCGTAGATAACGGGTTTTGAAGCCCGGAAAACCGGCGGACCACCCGCGCGGCTTCACGCATGATTTTAGGGGAATCGGGGGAGCGAGGCAAGGCTGGATAAAAAGGGCCTGTATCTTGCGGGAATCGCAGCGTTTAAAGCATAAAAAAACCGGGCCGCTTTCGGGCGGCCCGGCGATTATTTCACGAAAGATGGCCGATCGATTATTCGGCGTCTTTCTTTTTCGTGGCTTTCTTGGCCGGCTTGTCCTCGGTTTTCGGTGCCGATTTCAGGGCTGCGCCGAGGATGTCGCCGAGCGATGCGCCGGATTCGGTCGAACCGAATTGCTCCAGAGCCTGCTTGTCTTCATCCAGTTCGCGCGCCTTGATGGACAGCGTGACATGGTGCTTTTTCTTGTCGACGGTCAGGATCTTGGCGTCGACTTTTTCGCCAACGGCGAAACGGTCAGGACGCTGTTCCGAACGTTCGCGGGACAGATCGGCTTTCTTGATCGTGCCCGTAACACCGTCGGCAAGGGAGACTTCGATGCCTCCTGCGGTCACTTCCGTGACGGTGCAGGTGACAACGGCGCCTTTGGCCATGCCTTTCATAGACCCTTCGAACGGATCGTCGGTCAGCTGTTTCATGCCGAGCGCGACGCGTTCTTTTTCCGGGTCAATGTCGAGGATTTTCACCTTCACCTTGTCGCCTTTTTTGAAGTTCTTCAGAACGTCTTCGCTCTGATCTTCCCAGGAGATGTCGGAGAGGTGGACCATGCCGTCAATGTCGTCGTCGATACCCACGAACAGGCCGAATTCCGTGATATTGCGGATTTCGCCTTCGAGGATTTCGTCAACCTTGTGCTTGGAGCCAAAGCCCGCCCACGGATTTTCCTGGCATTGCTTGATGCCGAGGGAAATACGGCGCTTTTCCATGTCGACTTCCAGGACCATAACTTCGATCTCTTGGGAGGTGGACACGATTTTGCCGGGGTGAACGTTCTTTTTCGTCCAGGACATTTCGGACACGTGGACAAGGCCTTCGATACCGCTTTCCAGTTCGACGAACGCACCGTAATCGGTGATGTTCGTGATGCGGCCCTTGTGCTTGGAGCCAACCTGGTAACGGCCGGAAACGCCTTCCCACGGATCGGATTCCAGTTGCTTCATGCCGAGGGAGATACGGCCGTTTTCCGCGTTGTAGCGGATGACCTGTACATCCACGGTCTGGCCGACCTGGAGAACTTCCGATGGGTGGTTGACGCGTTTCCACGAAATGTCCGTGACGTGCAGCAGGCCGTCAACGCCGCCGAGGTCGATGAACGCACCGTAATCGGTGATGTTCTTGACCAGACCCTGAACGACCGATCCTTCGCGGATGGTTTCCAGGAGGTCGGAGCGTGCCACGTCGCGGGATTCTTCGAGAACCGCGCGGCGGGAGACGACGATGTTGCCGCGCGCCCGGTCCATTTTCAGGATCAGGAACGGCTGCGGCGTGCCCATCAACGGGCCGACGTCGCGTACCGGACGGATGTCAACCTGGGAGCCAGGCAAGAACGCGACAGCGCCGCCGAGATCGACGGTGAAGCCGCCCTTGACGCGGCCGAAGATAACGCCGGTGACGCGCTCGCCCTTGTTCGACGCTTTTTCAAGGTCGATCCAGACTTCTTCGCGGCGGGCTTTTTCACGGGAGAGAACGGTCTCGCCGTCGCGGTTTTCCATGCGGTCCACGTAAACTTCGACCATGTCGCCGACGCGGACTTCTGGGTCCTGTCCGGGCATGGAGAATTCACGAAGGGCCACGCGGCCTTCGGATTTCAGGCCGACGTCGATAATGACGGCGTCATCCTGTACTTCGATAATTTTCCCTTTGACGACGTTGCCTTCAAAGGATTTCGTCTGCATCGACTCTCCGAGGAGAGCGGCAAACTCTTTCGAATCGCTGTTGTCAGCGATTTTGGTTGCGGCTTTTGCCATAGTGGTAGTTCCTTTCAGATTTTTTGATAGGCGCAGCCCGGACCCGGTGTTCCGTAAAGACGGCAGGAGGGGCGGCCTTCATGTTTCCTGCAGAAGCGCTTGGCTTTTGGATTTACAGGGAACGAGGGGTTTTTAGCGTTGAAAGTGCGGAATTGCAAGTCTTTTGGGGTAGGGGAACCAAGTTCTCGCAGTTCTTTCAGCAAACCTAAAAATCCGAAAATTAAGCGGCCCTGGCTTTTACCGGACATTCGAGGGCCTGACGGGGGCCGAAAAACTCGAAATGCACCTGGTTTGCCGGAATGCCCCACGCCAGCAGGTCATGGTAAACCCCGACCATGAAGGGCTGCGGCCCGCAGAAATAATAATCCGCGTCGCGCTGGCCTGCCAGGGATTCGATCAATGCAGCGTCAATCAGGCCCGTGCTGCAATTGCCCGAACGGGCGCAATTTGCTGCGGGTTCGTCCGTATAGCGGTAATGGGTTTTCAGGTTGGGGTGCTTGGCGGCGAGGGCATCCACCGTATCGCGGAAAGCCTGCACGTCTTCATTGAGCGCGCCATGGATAAAGACGATTTTGCGCTCCGGCATTTCTTTAAGGGCTGTGTGCAGCATGCTTAAGATCGGCGTAATGCCCACACCGGCTGCGAGCAGGACCAGCGGCCGCTCATGTTTTGCTGCAACATCGAGGAAGAATTCGCCGCAGGGCGGGCCGACTTCGATCGTTGCGCCGACTTCATAGGAATCGTGCAGCAGGTTAGAAACGTAACCCTTGGGCGTATTGATGTCCTCGCGCTTGACGCTGATGCGCAGATATTCGCCGTTCGGCGCATCGGACAGGCTGTAATTGCGCATCGTCGTATGGCCGCAGGGGCTGGGCATGCGAAGCGTAAGATACTGGCCGGGCTTGAAAAAGGGGACGCCACTGCCGTCGGCGGGCGCAAGATAGAAGGACGTGATGTTTGTGCTTTCCTTTTCCTTTTTAACAATCCTGAAAAGCTTGAAGTCTACCCACCCGTTGGGGGCGGCTTCATGTTCCTTGTAGATCTGCGCTTCGCGGCCGATGAGGATATCGGCCAAAAATCCGTAGGCCTCGGCCCAGGCGTTGATGATATCGTCCGTGGCGGCCTCGCCCAGCACCTCGCGGATCGAGGCCAGCAGGTTTTCGCCGACGATGGGGTAATGCTGCGGAAGAATGCGCAAGCTCGCGTGTTTTTGTGCGATCAGCTCGACCGCGCCGCCCAGAACCTCCAGATTGTCGATATTGGCAGCATAGGCGCAGATTGCGGCCGCCAGCGCCCTTTGCTGCGTGCCGACATGCTGGTTCGAAGGATTAAAAAACGGCAGAACTTCAGGATTATGAGAGAACATGCGCTTGTAGAAATGGCGGGTGAGGGCCTCCCCATGCTGGTCCAGTACCGGTGCGGTTGCTTTGACGATGGCGATGGTTTCGGGTTTGAGCATGGGGCAATCTCCTAAATATGTATCTAAAATGCATATTATAATCTATGCTAGGGAAAGCAAGCGGAAAATTGTACGAACGGGCAATGCAACTCACGATCTTTACCGATTACGGCCTCCGGGCCCTGATGTATCTGGCTGCAAGGCCGGAAAAGATATGCAGCGTGCGCGAGATTTCCGATCACTATGGCATCTCCTACAATCACCTGGTCAAAGTGGTTCACAAATTGTCGCAAACAGGGTTGATCGCGAGCGCCAAGGGCAAGGGCGGCGGGTTGAAACTTGCCGTGCAGCCGGAAACGCTGCGTCTTGGCGATCTCGTGCGAATGCTGGAGCCGAACATGCATTTGGTGGAGTGTTTCGATAAAGACCGGAACCGTTGCCGGATTACATCCGCCTGCACATTGAAACATTATTTGTTCGATGCCGGCGCAGCGTTCATCGAAAACCTGAACCGTCATACGCTGGCGGATACGATTGCCGATAAAACGCTCTTTTTCTAAAAATCCGCAGGGTCAAGCCTTCGCGGCGGATTCGACAATATGGGCGCGGATAATGGAAAAGGCGCGCTCCATGACTTCACTTTCGCTCATGGTGCTGGTGTCGAGGATATGGGCATCTGCGGCGGGCTTCAGGGGCGCAGTGTCGCGTCCCGCGTCCCGGGCGTCGCGTTCTTTCATGTCGGCCAGTACGGCCTCATAGGTCGTTTCAATCCCTTTGCCGGTCAGTTCTTTGAAACGGCGGCTGGCGCGCTCTTCCGTGCTGGCGGTCACGAACAGTTTTACCGGCGCGTCGGGGCAGATGACGGTGCCGATATCGCGGCCGTCGAGAATCACGCCGCCGACGGACGCGCTTGTCACGGGATGGGCCGCAAAATCTTTCTGGAAGTCGAGCAGTGCCTGACGCACGGGGGCAAATTTTGCTACCATCGAGGCCGCTTGACCGACCGTATCGGTGCGCAGGGCCGGGTTCTGCAAATCTTCCGGCTTCAACGCACCGGACAGGGATTTTGCGGCGCGGACGGCGTGCATTTCATTGGCGGGGTCCTGGCCCGCGTCGAGCACAGCCTTGGCCACGCAGCGATACAGCGCGCCGGTGTCGAGATAGGCGTAATCCAGCCGCTGGGCCAGTCTGCGGGCGAGGGTGCCTTTGCCGCTGGCGGCGGGGCCGTCGATGGCGATGATCATATGGGTCATGGTGCCGGGCAGATAAGCATGAACGGGAAAATCTTGGAAGCGGAAACTGGCTCTGTGCATGGGACGGCTCCTTTCTTCTTTTCCTATCATGGGATTGATTCGCGGCTTGCAGGAACGCCGGCTCTGCAGAAATTTTTGAAAAACATGATGGCTGTGGCTTTTCGGCCACCGCGCGGCATGGCACTGTGCCTTTATGACACGATTTGTTTTTTTCGCGGCTCTCATACTTTCCGGCTGTGCCACCGGCATCGATCCTTATAAGTACAATCAGGACCCGGCGGCGGCGGAGTCGTTCACGCTCTGCCACGGTTACAGCTGTACCAGCAAAACCCCCACGGGCTTCACGGCGGGCGAATGGAAACAGGTCGGGGCTATTTTCGCCGCGCCTGCAAAAACGCCCGGGGCAGAGCGCAGCAAAATCGGCCGGGCGCTCGCCCTGATGGAACGCCAGATCGGCGCGAAGACAGGGACGGACGAAGACGCGGGCGCGGCCGTCACCCGCAAGACGAGCAATCACCAACTGGACTGTATCGACGAAACGGTCAACACCACGCATTATATCGGATTCCTGCAAAAGGCGGGGTGGCTCAAATTCCACGAAATTACGGAACCGACGCACCGCGGCTATTTCATCGACGGGCGCTGGCCGCACAACACGGCCGTGATCCGGGAAAAGGAAACAGGGGCGCTCTGGGCCGTAGATTCGTTTTACCGTCCGAACGGGGAAGAACCATACATCCTGCCACGGGCCGACTGGCTCGCCGGATGGAGGCCGCCCGGCGCGACACAGTGATTACGGCAGTGGTACGGCTTTTCCATTTTTCCACCAATATTCGAACTGGCGCCGCATAGCGTCCGATAGAGTCTTATTTTTAATGGTCATAAATTTGGCATCAGGCCCAATACCAGTTGGTATAACAAACTTATCCTGATAAATGGAAAATACTTCGGAGTTAGCAAAATAATCCCTTGGTAGCCATCTATATTCAATGCCTTCACGCGTAAAAGTGTTTCCTTCGCATATTGTTGCACGTATTTTGATGCCACTTGATACAAACTCTTTGGTCTTTTCAACGACAGGCGGTGGTGATCTGTGTTCGTCAGCACAATGTAACAAAACCTCACCACCGCTTGGAAATACGTTCTGAATATCGTTCAATACATCCAAATAAGAGTCGAAAATATAGGTTTTTCCCGGTTCTAGACTGACGCCGTTATTATGTCCGAATTCTATGCCGTTAAATTCAAACACGCGAGTAAGTTTGATAAGCGTTGTCTTTGTTGGGCTGCTGTTCTCCGCATATTAGAGATACGGGACCGAACATTTCAAGGAAGATTAATGACTGTTATTTATTGAAAAAATTCAGGTCGCCTTTATATCCGGCGATGAATTTGTTGAGATCGTCCAGCGGGATCGGGCGGGAATAACGGAAACCCTGAACCTCATCGCATTTTTCTTCGCGCAGGAAATTCTCATGCTCCTTGGTTTCCACGCCTTCCGCGATGACTTTCAGGTTCAGCGAGTGGCCGAGACGGACGATGGTGCGGGCGATGGCCGCATCGTCGTTGTTGTTCAGCGCGTTGCGGATGAAGGACTGGTCGATCTTCAGACGGTCGATCGGGAACTGACGCAGGTAGGACAGGGATGAATATCCCGTTCCAAAGTCGTCAATCGCCAGTTCGATGCCCAGCGCGTGCAGGTGCTGCAACGTTTCGATCGTGTGCGTGATATCGTCCATAAAGACGGATTCGGTGACTTCCAGTTCCAGGTTGTGCGGTTTCAGGCCCGTTTCTTTCAGGCATTTGGAAACGAAATTCACAAGGTCGCTCTGGTAGAATTGCGCGCCGGAGACATTGACGGCGACGCGGATATCCAGGCCGGCCTTCTGCCACTCTGCGGCGACTTGGCAGGAATAACGCATGACCCATTCGCCGATCGGGACGATCAGGCCGGATTGTTCGGCGATCGGCACGAATTCGGCCGGGGAGATGAACTTGCCGCCTTCTTTTGAATCGTCGCGGCGGAACCAGCGCAGCAACGCTTCCGCGCCGATAATCTTGCCGCTCGTCAGATCGAACTGCGGCTGGTAGTAAACCATCAATTCCTTGGCTTCGAGAGCGTCGCGCAGATCCTGCAGCAGTTTGAAACGCTGCTTTACCGCGTCGTCGAATTCCTGACTGTATTCCTTGATGGTGTCGCGGCCGTCTTCCTTGGCGCGGTTTAGGGCGACATCGGCGTTTTTCAAGACCTGGTCCGGATCCGTGGCGTCGTCCGGGAAGGTGGATACGCCGATAGAGGCACGCACCTGGAAGGTTTCATTGAACACCTTGAACGGCTCCGACCGGATGACCTTGGCCACCTTGTCGGCCACATCGCGCGCATTGTTAATGTCCGTGGACAGCGGCATGGTGATCGCGAATTCATCCTCGCCGGACCTTGCGACGACGGCGCTTTCGGGCAGGGCCGCACGCAATCTTTTGCCGACGCCGCGCAGGATCGCGTCGCCGATATTGTGGCCCATGGAATCGTTGATGTCCTTGAAATGATCGAGGTCCATCGCGATCACGGCAAAACGCTTGGCGTTGCCGTCTTCTTCGTCCGTGGCGCGGCGCGCTGAGTCACTTAGTTTCTGCAGGAAGTAGGAACGGTTCGGCAGGCCCGTAAGAGAATCGTAATAGGCCAGTTTGTGAATCTTGTCTTCCGCGGCCGATTTGATCTGGCGGATGTTTTCCGCGTTCTGCTGGATCAGCGTCTGGGTCAGCGCGATCGTACCGCCGATCTCATCCTGCGCATCGAACGGCGAATCTTTGATATCGGGATTTTCCGGGTTGTCGGCGGCGGACACAAGGTTGTCGCGCATGAACAGGATCGGTTCCAGCAGCCAGCGCGAGAGCGAAATCATCAAAACCACGGTGACGAAGGCGGACATGAGCAGCATGATTGCTACGGTCTGATTAATATAGTCGAGCAGCGCCGGCCCGATGTCACGCGTATCAAGGCGGGCGATAATGGTATAACGGCGGCCCAGGTCGTTCGGCTTGTAAATTACTTCATACGCACCGCCATCCGCGGAACGCAGGTTTTCCATGGCCGTGTGGCCGTTCAGCGAAAGCGTCACCGGTTCGCCGTAGGCGCCGAGGAGTTGCAGATCGGGAGAATAGATGGCCATGCCGCGCACCAGCGTGGTGGTGACGATCTGGTCGGCCTTTGCCGGTGTCATGGGAGAGGCCAGAAGGTCCGTCACGCTTTCCAGCGACGGGGCGAGGACGGAGCGGCCGAGTTCGCGCGTCTCGCCTAAAAACATCATCTCCTGTTGTTTGAACGTAAAAAACAGGATGCCGCCCTGAACGATCAGGATGGTCAGGAAGACGCTCAGCGCGATGCGCCAGCTGATGCGCGAGCGCCATATGTTCGTCGGCGCGGCGTTCATCGCGGCGAATTTGCTCATCGTGTTGTATTTTCGCTGTAGCACGTTTTCAGACCAGTTCGATGTTCCCCGAGCGGGTGCCAGAGCCATGGATGTATCCCTGTTTGCGTTTCTTGTCAGACTTTGGACCCGTAAAAGCGTCGCGCCTTTATGTGTTCAGTCTAGGGGAAGATGCTTAAAAAGAGATTACTGACAGGCCGGATTTGCCCACTGGATCAGCAGAGTCTAATCCTATAACCGCCTCTGGTGAAACAGTTTTTTTAGGCGGTGAAAATAAATTTAAAATTTGCTGTAAATTCGGTGAAAATTTTAAATGTAAGGACGTATTTCAGCGCTCGTCGATAAAGGCCAGACCGAGCGCGCCGCTTTCCGGATTCCGCAAAACGCGGCGGTAAAAACAGCTTTTGCGCCCCGTGTGGCACGCCCCCGCCCCTTCTTGGTCCACCAGCAGCAGCACCGCATCCTGGTCGCAGTCGATCAGGATTTCGCGCACATGCTGGACGGCCCCGCTGGTGGCGCCTTTATGCCAGAGCTGCTGCCGTGATCGGCTCCAGAAATGCGCTTCACCTGTTTCCACTGTCTTAAGCAGGGCCTCTTCGTTCATCCAGGCGAGCATAAGGACTTCACGGCTGGACGCATCCTGCACAATCGCAGTCACAAGCCCATCACTGTTGTAATTTGGGGACAGTATTTTTGTTTCATCGAGATTGGTCATAGCGACAGGCTCCATGAAAGTTCTTTTTGTCCCAATCCCAGGGGAAGGGGGACAATGGCGCCTTCCTCTGTGGAAAGGCTGTGTACAGGTTGGGGAGATTTTGTGAGTGTAAACGTACTGGACGGTATAGGGAGACCATAAAAAGCCGCGCCGTTGCGGCACAAAAACCGCTCAAAATTATCCCGTCCCTTTGATAAATCAAAGCTTTCAGCATAAAGCTGCGGTGCGATCCCGCCTGTAAAGCACCCTGCCGCACAACCGCATTCCGTGGCTTTGGTGGTGTGGGGCGCGCTGTCTGTTCCGGCGAAAATCTGTGTATTTGTGGATGAATTGACCGCCGCCAGCAGAGCCTGACGGTCTTCTTCAAATTTCACCAGAGGCAAGCAATACAGGTGATACCGCAATCCCTGCACCAGATCACCCATTGTATACAAAAGATGTTGGGGCGTTATCGTGGCCCCGGTTTTATCGCCTGATTTTTGTACGAATTCGGCGGCGGTCTTGGTGGTGATATGTTCGCACACCATTTTAAGATTCGTAAATTTATCCCGCGCGCGGGGCAGGCGTTCGCGATAAAAATAATCCTCGGCGTTGCTGTTCCTGCCGAAATAGACCTCGCCTTTCAGGCCGTGTTCCTCGCCATGCAGGCACAGGATAACGCCATGGTCTTCCAACGCTTTCAAAACGCCGTTTTCCATGAAATCCGCCAAGGGGCGGCCATGATCGGCGTTGGTAGTACCGTGCGGCGGATAATATTTGCAGGCCTTGAGGATTCCGGCTTTCGCGCCGTCTTCAATCATCTGCGGCGTCGTGTCCTTTGTAAGGTAGAGCGGCACGATGACATTCGAAAAGACATCGCCGCCGGCCGCCGCGATCATGCTTTGATATTCTTCGATGCTCCAGTACGGGAGCGGATCGCGTTTGAAAACCTTCCCAACCGGCGGTTTTGTGTTGGGCATGGCAAGGATTCCGGCGCAGCCCATGGCCCTTTGGGCCTCTACATAGGCGTTCATCGGCGTGCCCTGGCGCAGGTGGACATGAAGGTCATACCAATAGGGAAGGGTGATTTTCATGCTAGGGACTATCCAACGGAAATCCTTCAACTTCAAGGCATTGTATACGCATTTTTAAGAAGCCGGGGCCTACAATTAACCATAATGTATAAACGGGGCGCGCGGGGAACAATCATGAAGGTCATCACAGAGGGTGCCGAGCACCATTTTCTGACGTTTCTGGAAAAATTAAAGATCAACCCAACAGGCTGGCTTGCCTGTACTTTTCCTTTTTCGAAAAAGATCCATCATGAAGAACTGGTGTCGCGCCGCGCTTTTATCAAAAGCGATCTTGTCCGTTACGCGGCCGAGGCGCAGGCCTTCGTGGAATCGTTTCAGGATACGGCGATGAAACTGCCCGGCGCGCAATTCTATAAATTCAGCGACAACGATGTCATTCTGCTGTGCTGTCCGCATAGTGAAGCGGAGCAACGCCAGGTGCGCGACACGCTGGAATGGGTATCGGCGCAATTCCCCCATGGATTTTGTGATTACGGTTTTTTGACGAAAGAGCTGTATGTGTATCAAAAAATGGCGGACCAGAAACTTCTCAATCAGAAAAAGATGCAGGCCTATGATGCGCTGTCCGATGAGAATGTGGTGGAAAGTATAGGTCTCCGCCGGAAAAAGCGGGACGAACCGCTGGTTCTGGTGGTGGAGGATGACCGTTTCACCGCCTCCTATATCGGTGCCTTTCTCAAGGATTTCGACCTTGTTATCGCGCGTACGGGCGAAGAGGCCGTGCTGAAATACATCGAATACGCCCCGGACGCGGTGTTTTTGGATATCCATCTGCCCGGTATCAACGGCCATCAGACACTTCAGGCCATTAAATGTGCCGATCCGAACGCTTTTGTGGTGATGCTCAGCGTGGATACCGCCAAAGCCAGTATTCTCGCGGCCAGCGAAAACGGTGCGGTCAGTTACCTGAAAAAACCGTTCAGCCGGGAGCGTGTGCTGAACACGCTGCGCCTGTCGCCCTTTATCCGGGATGTGCGCGGCGTACTGCCCATACAGCGTACGACCTGACCCGTACGGATTTTATAAGGAAGCGGACAGAGTGTCGCCGGGATAGGGTACAATAAAATTCCGTCCCCTGTTTTTTCCCTTTTCAATTAGGTCATTTATAGCCGTACGTGGCCCGTCGAACGGCTCATCGCTCAGCTGGAATGTCTCGTGATGGAATCCCATCGCTGTCCGTGCTTCCAGTATGGCAAGAGTCTCCATCGCTTCGGCCGGGTCCATATGCGAATATTTCATAAACCATCGGGGCGCATAGGCGCCGATGGGAATCAGGGCAATGTCCGGTGCGCCGTAACGCTGGCGGATATCCTGAAACATCCCGGCGTGAAACCCGCTGTCGCCCGTGTAATACAGGCTTTGCCCGCTTCTGGCGTTCTTCAAAAACACCCCGCCCCACAAATCGCGGCTGATGTCGTTGTATCCGCGCCGGGACCAGTGCTGGGCCGGGGTTAGGCTCAGGCTCAAACCCTCGCCCAGCGGCGCGCTGTCATGCCAGTCCATGGCCAGCATCGTGCACCCGTCCACGCACGGCTTCATGATCCGCGTGTTGCCCAGCGGCGTAAAAATCATCGGTTTGTGGTTGCGCGCCAGCCAGGCGAGGCTCGCAAGGTCCAGGTGGTCGTAATGATTGTGGCTGACGAAGACGAAGTCCGTCCTGGGCAGGTTTTCCATCGAAACAAATGGTGCCCGCACACGTTTTGGGCCGATGGCCGTGAAGGGGCTGCAGCGGTCGGAGAAAACCGGATCGATCAGCAGATTGATCTGTCTTACCTGTACCAGGAAACTGGCATGACCCAGGTAGGTGACTTTGAGCGTTTCCGATCGTTCCTCCAAAGGCGGGCGCGGTTCATTCTCCACCCACTCCGGCCATTCGCTGCGGCCGCCCTGCATGCGCCATTTGAACACGTCCCACAGGCCCTTTTTCGGCCTGCGGCCCCACGGGTTGAAAAAACTTGCGCCATCGAAATGATCGGATTTCGGCCCGGCATAAAAAGTCAGGTAGGATTCGTCGATATCCAAGCATTCACTCCTTTGGCGATTGAAAAGGCGGCTTCGCCTGTGCGAAGCTACCGCCATGATTAAGTTATATAATTCCCTCGCCCGCGAAAAACAGATTTTTGAACCGATCGATCCCCACCATGTGCGGGTCTATGCCTGCGGGCCGACTGTCTACAATTATGCCCATATCGGCAACGCGCGCATGGCGGTGGTGTTCGACCTGCTGGTGCGGGTGCTGCGCGAGATATATCCGGAAGTCACGTATGCTTCCAATATTACAGATATTGACGACAAGATCATGGAAGCCGCCTGCGAAACCGGGGACAAGATCGAAAATATCACGCGCAAATACGAAAAAATTTACAACGACGATATGGCTTCGCTGGGTGTCCTGGCCCCGGATGTGCAGCCCCGCGCGACAGATCATATTCCCGAAATGATCAGGCTGATGGAGCGGTTGATCGCGCGCGGTCACGCCTATGCCGCCGAAGGGCATGTGCTGTTTCACGTGCCGTCGGACCCCAGCTATGGCGCGCTGTCGGGGCGTTCGCGCGATGAGCAAATCGCAGGCGCGCGCGTCGATGTCGCCCCGTTTAAAAAGGACCCGGCGGATTTCGTTTTATGGAAGCCTTCAACCGGCGACCAGCCGGGATGGGACTCCCCCTGGGGCTACGGTCGCCCTGGCTGGCATATCGAATGTTCCGCCATGGCGGAAAAACATCTCGGTCTGCCGTTCGACATTCACGGCGGCGGCGCTGATCTGAAATTTCCGCATCACGAGAACGAAATCGCGCAAAGCTGCTGCGCCCACGGTCATGAAACGCGCCCGGAAGAGTTCGCGCGCTATTGGGTGCATAATGGTTTTCTCACCGTCGAAGGCGAGAAAATGTCAAAAAGCCTTGGCAATTTCAAAACGGCGCATGAGCTTCTGGAGCGGCACAAGGGCGAGGTTTTGCGTCTTTGCCTGCTGTCCGCGCATTACCGCCAGCCGCTGGACTGGAGCGAAGCTCTGCTGGAACAAAACCGCAAGGCGCTCGACAAGTTTTACGATCCGCTGCTGCGTTCGGAGAAATTCGCTACCGTTCATGTGCCGGAAAAAGACTGGAAAATATACCCGCCGGTTTTTGACGCATTGTGTGACGATCTGAACACGCCGCTGGCGATCAGCAAGATGCACGAACTGTCAAAACAATCCTGGCGCACAGATCTTTCGGACGATGAAATATACGATACGAAAGCGCTGCTTTTAGGGACCGGAAAACTGCTTGGTATTCTTCAGGCAAAGAATAAAGAAGACTGGTTCGAAGCGCGTGTGACGCGGTCCGGTGAAATATCTCGCGATGACATCGATGCGCTCGTGGCCAAAAGGCAGGAAGCGAAAAAGGCGAAAGATTTCGCGACCGCGGACGCGATCCGAAAGGATCTCGATGAAAAGGGCATCGTGATCGAAGACACGCCGCAAGGCCCGCAATGGAAATGGAAATAACCTACCGCGCGATCAGCGTGGCGTAATAGGAATAGCCGTAAACATCTTCGCCGTAACAGCCGCGGCTTTGCCCCCTGTATTGGTCGTCTGCGGCGTCGTCGCCAATCCCGTCCGCGCCTGCGGAATACGCGCCCAGAAAGCCTGTGGTGTGGGTGCTGACGGTTTCCGCGGCGGGCGGCTTGTTCATGGCAATCATGTTCATCTGTTCGCAGATTTCGGGCTTGATATGGTTGATCCACATCATCAACTCCGGCTCATCCGTACCGATCAATTCAATCGCGGTCTGGCCGTTGAACCACCACTGGTCATAGGTGCTGCCCGGCGCCAGCCAGGCGGCCTCCAAAGGGCGATAGACAACCTTGCCGCCATTGGCGCTGAACACGTTACAGCTTTCATCGTCCGGCGCCAGCGTGTTGTTTTGATCGCCTGCGGTCTGCGGGGAGACCAGGTTTATTTCCGTGTCGGCGCACCCGCGCAACTTAAGATTCTGAACCGCCTGCCTGACAGTATCCGTGTAGGAAAAAATCTCTTCCGCTGCCAGCTTGGCCTGTTCCTTGCCAAAGCCGGACATGCTTTGCCGGCTGCTGTTGTAAACGGCATAGGAAAGTGCTGCGAGCAGGAAGACGCTGAGCAGAATCAGGAAAAAGGCAGAGCCGCGCTGCGCGTGACGAGGAATCCGGTTCATAAGCGATTCTACCGCAAAGCGTTCAGCCCGTCAGGTATTCTTTGAAATCCCCGCGGCAGGACAGGGGGATATGCACTTCGATCTCCCGCGCGCCCTGTGCGGCGATGGTCAGGAAAATTTCCCGTCCCGCGCCGATTTCGACATTGTCGAGAATGCCGATACCCAGGACGGGACGTTCCACGGGCTCTCCTTTGCGCAGGACCGCTTCGACTTTCAGGCGCTTGTCGCGTTCATGCATGGGCAGGTCGTCCAGCGCGCGTATGGCGCCGTTCGGGGCAAGCCATTCAAAGCTGAACAAGGAAGACCGCCAGCTTTTCAGGATGCGGGCCGTGTCCACACGGACAACGGTATAGCGATCCTCCCGCCCTTTGAGCGAGGGGCTGTCCGTCCAGTGCAGGTCCAGCGTAGCCATGTTAATCCCCATCTAGGGCATTGCATCCAGTGCCCGGTCATGCCAATTTAGGCTGAAACTGGATAAAAAAGAGTTAAGTCCATGACCGCCCGCCCGATTGACACCCCCGAAGTTATTGAAGTTCCAGCAGATTGTGACGAAGTCCGGTGTGATGGCGGCAACGGCGCGCTGGGGCATCCGCTGGTCTGGTACACGTTTGACGGGCGTACCTGCGTCGAATGCGCCTATTGTGACCGCCTGTTCTTGAAAAAAACGGCCTGATCCCTATATTCTATTCCTACGGGGGTGCTGCACTGTGCGGGCTTCCGAAAACAACATCAACTCGCTCATGGAGGAGTTTTATGACCACGCGCCTGTCCGTATTCGACAGCCCCTTGTTTCTCGGCTTCGACCAGTTTGAAAAAACCATCGACCGCATGCGCAAGACCGCGGCCGAAGGATATCCCCCTTACAATATTGAACAGATTGGTGAAAACGGCCTGCGCATCACGCTTGCCGTCGCCGGGTTCGGCATGGAAGATCTGGATATCGAACTGGACAAAAACCAGCTGAATATCCGCGGCAAACAGGGCGAAGACAAGGACCGTATTTATCTTCACCGCGGTATTGCGGCGCGGCAATTCCAGCGCAGCTTTGTGCTCGCCGACGGGATAGAAATCGTCAACGCCGCGCTGGACAACGGCCTGCTTCATATCGATATGAAGCGTAACGAACCTGAAAGCACGGTGCGCAAGATCCGGATCAATGGCCAGAAACCGGCCAAAATGATTGAAATTGATGGGAAATAGGGAATTTAATCCCGGTTTCGCCGTTTCTATGGTAAGATATGAAAAGAAAGGCAGCGATATGAACGATAATTTGCCAGATGGCCAGGTTCGCGAATTTCTGAAAGGACTTTCTCCGCGGGACTTTCTGCGGATCGGCATGGATGAGATTGCGTATGTGCGCAGCGTGCCGCTTCCGGGGCAGGAAAAAACCGCTTTCGCTATTTATGCGGCGGACGGAACGCAGTTATCCATTCTCGACACGATGGATATGGCGATGGCGACCCTGCGCCACAATGACCTTGTGCCGGTCACGCTGCATTAGGGCATTGTAACTCTGAAAAAATAAGTCGGCCTTGTGCCGGCTTTTTTATGCGCGTTGCTGCAGGAGGCTGTGAAAACTGTTTATCGCGCGCGGCGGCGTGCGGATTTCCACCTCGTCGAAATCGGCAAAGTCGTGCACGGCGATATTCTCCAGGTAATTATGCAGGTCGAGCAGCTTTTCATTTTCTTCGATGCGGCCCGATGCGGGCATCATCAAATCCGTATCGACCACGAGCCTGCGGTTGATGCGGTCCTGCAGATAGGTTTCACTGACACGGATACTTTTGATATGCGGGTGGCCTGAGAGCATGAAATCCTCCTGTGTACGGATGGTAAAATACTCACACCCTGCAGAGTTCCGGACCGTTCGGTCCTGGGATTTTTTTTGTTGTGGGTAACGTCTTAAACGCGGACGGAGAAAATACGCTAGGCGGCCATCAAACCGGACGAAGATTGGTCAAGGATCTGAGCGATCTCTTTTTCATTGGCTGCTGCCCGCAGTCTGGCACAGATTTGTGCATTGCGCAAGAGACGGGATAGGCGCGCCAGCGTGCGCAGGTAGACGGAACCTTCGCGCTCCGGCGTCAGGAGTATGCAGATCAAGTCAACCGGCTTGCTGTCCGGCGCATCCATAGCCACGGTATTTTTAAGGCGGATGAACACGTTCAGGGGATTTTTAAGGCCGCTCATCTGCAAGTGGCTGATGGCGATACCATCGCCGATGGCCGACGGGTTCTCTTTTTCCTTTTCCGCCAGACGTTCGGCCAGGATGCGCTCCGATATGCCGATGATCCCGGCGATCTCATGCGCGGCGAGACGGACAAGCTGCTTGTGCGTCGTGGCCGGAAGGCCGGGGACGATCAGGTCAAACGCAATATGTGGCTGGGCGCTGGCGCTTTGAGAAAACATAGGTGAGAGGTCTCCCTTTTGTTGAGACTGTACATAGCTGTATTCGCGTGGTGTGCAAAACGATTTCGTTGCCGCACCGCGCGAAAATCCAAAATTTTTTCGAGCCTGTGTTTTATCAAAAAAACTCTTAAATTTTCGTGAACCCGCGCGGGAAATAACGGCGGAAAACCGTCACGGTTCCCGGCAAAAAAATAAATATTTCAATGGCGGGTATGGGCGAAGGTAAGAAGCGCCTGCATGCCCCCGGCGCGGGGGCCGTCTGCGGCAGAGACCAGCAGAATGATGCGTTGGCCCTGTATGTCCGCGCGATAGTCCCGGCGCGTGACTTCGCTCTTTTCTTCACGCTTTTCGCGCATCAGGGCAAAGTCTTTTCCGAATATCTTTTCTATCTGCGACCACAGGCCGATGGCCTGCACCTGGCGGATGGCGATACCGCAGGTTTCTTTCAACCCGTTCGGCACGACGAGGACGGCATTGCCTTCCAAACCCGGCAGCGCGAAGACCCGCCCGCCTTGCGGTGAAAATTTAGCGGCCTGGTCCGGCGCGAATTCAAGAAGGCCTTTTTCTGTTGCGCGTTCTGCCGGGTCGATTTTGTCCTTGATCGGGGCTAGGCAATGATCAGCGGCGGCTTTGACAACGCTGGCCACATCGGCAGGCGCGGCGATCGCAGGGGCCGGGACAACAATCAACATGGCCCAGAAAAGAATAAGGCGTCTCATGCAAGACACCTTATCCAAAGCTTATGATGCGGTAAAGCGGCGGCTATTTGCCGACCTTCGTGCTTTTGCCGTCAGGATCGACCCAGCCGATATTCCCGTCGGCGCGCATATAGACCATGTTCAGGCCCTTGTGCTGCGCGTTGCGGAACATCATGGCGGGCAGGCCGGAGAGTTCCAGACGCATGGCGGCTTCGGACGGGCTCATCGTCTGGATGCTCGTAGACATTTCGGCAATAACCAGATGGTCCGCGTGTTCGCCTTCATTGTCCTGTTCAGGGGAGAGCGTGTAATCCAGCGCGGTAAATGAACTGTCTGCCGGCGCTTCATCGAGGCGCTGGTGGTGGTCGCGCAGTTTTCTTTTATAACGGCGCAACTGCTTGGCCACTTTGTCGGCCGCCTGGTCGAACGCGATGTACGGATCGGTTTCCGTGGCGTCGGAAATCACCATGATGTCCTTACCGACGCGGATGGATATATGGGTTTTGGTGAAGGCCTGGCCTTCGGGTGAAAACGTGACGGTGGCGTCGATCGCGCGGTTGAAAAATTTGCTGTTGATGTCCTCCAGCTTGCCTTCGACATGAGTCTTCAGCGCGTCGCCAAGATCCATTTGTTTGCCTTGTACGGTTAATTGCATGGTTTCACCTTTTATGTTTTTCGGTTCGGTAGGATGCAAGGTGATGGGCAGATACGCCTTCAAGAACGGCGGATTGTCTTTCACCTTTGAGCATAAAATAAGTATAGTCCTAACTGGTTAAGAAAAAAAGGTTGCACTGGCAGAATCATGAAAAACGGCCAAAAAATAGGGATTTTCGATTCCGGCCTCGGCGGCCTTTTTATCGCCAATGCCATTCGTGCGCGCCTGCCCGCCTACGATTACCTCTATCTCGGCGATACATTACATTTGCCTTATGGACGCAGGTCCGATGCCGTTATTTATGACCTGTGCGAAAAGGCGATGCGCTATCTGTTCGATCAGGGCTGCGAACTCGTCATCATGGCGTGCAACACGGCCTCCGCGGCGGCGCTGCGTAAATTACAACAGGGATTTCTGGCCAAAGAATTTCCGGATAAAAGAATTCTCGGTGTGGTCGTGCCGACGCTGGAGGTCGCGATTGAGGGCGGCGCCACGCGGATCGGCATGCTTGCGACCCAGCGCACGGTGCATTCGAATATCTATGAAATCGAATTGCAGAAGATCAACCCGTCGGTGACGTTGACGTCCGTTGCTTCGCCCCTGCTTGTGCCGTTGATTGAAGATGGCGGGGAGAAATACCTGGATATTGTGCTGGCGGATTACATGAAACCGATTGAGGCCGCGAACGTACAAAGCCTGATTTTGGGCTGCACGCATTATGTCGCACTGAAAGAAAATTTAAAAAGGCTTCTGCCCGGCGTGGATCTTATTTCGCAGGATGAGATCATCCCGGCAAAGCTGGAAGATTACCTGACGCGCCATCCGGGAATGGGGCAACGCCTGTCCAAAGGCGGCACGTTTATTACGAGCGCCACCGACGCCAACGAAAATTTTCAGCGCAACCTGAACGGATTGATGGGCGCGGACACGGAACTCGTGCGGGCGTCTTACTAACGGCTTTTCTGCTTGCGCCGCTGGACGGAAGACGGGATGTTCAGCATGTCGCGGTATTTCGCCACCGTCCGGCGGGCGATATCGATCCCGTCTTTTTGCAATGCTTCGACAATCGCATCGTCTGAAAGAATATCGTCCGCTTTTTCGGCGTCGATCATCGCCTTCACCCGCGCCTTGATGGATTCGGCCGAATGCGCCGTGCCGTTGGATGATACAAGAGCGGTGGAGAAAAAATATTTCAATTCGAAAATACCGCGCGGCGTGCCGATATATTTGTTGTTGGTCACCCGGCTGACGGTGCTTTCATGCATGCCGATGGCCTCGGCGATGTCGCGCAGGGTCAACGGGCGCAGAAATTCAATACCGTAATTGAAGAAGGCGTCCTGCTGCTCCACGATCTCAGAGGCGACTTTCAGAATCGTCTGGGCGCGCTGGTCCAATGATTTGACCAGCCAGTTGGCGTTGTTGAGCTGGGTTGAGATATATTCGCGGTCCTGCCTGGCCTTCGTGGCATTCGACACTTGCGTGTAATATTCGTTGTTGACGAGAACGCGCGGCAGGGTCTCGGAATTCAGTTCCACGCGCCAGCCGCCGCCGAGATTTTTCGGAAGCTTTTTCATCAAAACGTCCGGAATGGCGGTCTGCACGACGATATGATCAAAGTTTGACGCGGGCTTGGGATTCAGCGCCTTGATATCCCCGATCATGTCCATCAGGTACAGGCTGTTGACATCGCATTTCCTGGCGAGCGCATCCATGTCATGCCCTGCGAGGAGATGGAGGTTGTCGAGCAGTTTTTTCATCGGCGCATCAAGCTTGCCCTGGTCGTCCAGTTGCAGCGCGAGGCATTCTTTCAGGTCGCGGGCGAACACACCGCCCGGCGAAAATTTCTTCATGGTGGCTAGTAGCGCATCGATGCGCGTCTCATCCGCGTTCATTTTCACGGCAAGGTCGTGCGTGTCTTCGCGCAGGTACCCGGCCTCATCCACCATGTCGACCAGCATCGCGCCGATCATCCGGTCGCGCGGGTCGTCCACGGCCATGTTGAGTTGTTCGAGCAAATGTTCGCGCAGCGTCTCGGCCTTGGCCATCGAATTTTCAAACGCGTCGTCGAGCGAATCGAAATTGCGGTTCCCGCCCGCGCCCATCTGCGCGGTGCCGGCGTCGAAATCGGATGGCGCGGCGCTTTCGCGCTCGTTGCCGGTCCAGCCTGAATCGAAATCGTCCTGCACGTTGTCGCGTTCTTCCGCCGTCGTATGCTCCGGCGCGTCCGCGTCCTGTTCGGATGGCTGCTTTTCCAGCAACGGGTTTTGCGCGATCTCGCTTTCTATGAATTCCGCAAGCTCGACATTGCTGAGTTGCAGCAGCTTGATCGCCTGCTGCAGCTGGGGCGTCATCACGAGGTTCTGGGACTGGCGGAGATCGAGCCGCTGGTTCATGCTGGACATGCAAGAATTGTACCACAAACAAAGTTAAAGAAAACCTTAATGCGGTAATTCTGAT
This sequence comes from Micavibrio sp., assembly GCA_039808805.1. Taxonomy (GTDB): domain Bacteria; phylum Pseudomonadota; class Alphaproteobacteria; order Micavibrionales; family Micavibrionaceae; genus Micavibrio_A. The sequence goes on along the minus strand of JBDHTU010000002.1, from coordinate 12,241 downwards.
ATATCATCCTTGGCGGCGAGAAGGGCGAACTGATACCAGAAAACCAGCCAGCCGACGCTGAGGTTGGTGTACAGCCCGCCAAAATCGTATAGCCCCATAATGCAACAGCTGATCAGCGTGGCCAGCGGCCAGTATTCGTCCAGGTTGCGGGCAACCTTAAGGGCTTTGGCCAGGAAAAAGCCGATCATGCCGAGCAGGAAGCAAAGCGCGACAACCCCGCCTTGCAGGGTGGTCGCAAGATAGAAATTGTGCGGATGGGAGGAGATTTCGGAAATCTTGCCGTGCCGGTTCTTGATGGCGTAATAAAATTTCGATCCCGCGCCATGGCCGAAGGCCGGACTTTCTTCGACCTTGTCTATGGCCTGTTCCCAGACCTGCGTGCGGCCCGTGTCAGGGCGGTTGATGACCGGGATATCTTTTTGCAACCCGGCACCGAATATAACGGCGCCGCTCAGTGCGGCGGCAAGCAACAGCCCGCCGCAGAATTTATAATGCTTTTTTACCGCGCACAGGAGGAAGACGGTCACGGCCAGCGCCAGCATCGGTCCGCGCGACAGCGTGAAAAACAAGACTGCGCCAAGGAGGAGGCAAAGTGCAATACGCGCTTTCAGCGGCAGCGACCGGAACGTGCCTGTATACAGCACGGCCATGATCGCGATGGCGTAAAGATAGCCGCCCATAACCGAATTATCGGCGCGGCCCAGGCCTTTGAGACGGATCACCCATCCGTCGAGCCCCAGATTGATCAAAAGATATATGCCTGTCATAGCCGCCATGCCGACAAAGGCTGTGATCAGCCAGTCAAAGGCGAAGCGCACGCGGGATGTCAGGAGGTACAGGCTCGCCATGGAAACCGGCAGGAACAGGAGGATCTTGGCCTTGTCGAATTCGCGCCCTTGTTCGTTCGTGTCCGACCAGAACAGCGAAGCCGCCATATAGACGAGAAAGGCCGCCATGAACGACAGGGGTTTCCAATGGCGGGCAATCGCCGCGCGCAGCATTTCGCGGTGACGGTGCATCGCATACAGGCCGAATGGGAAACTGACATACATGATGTTGCGGTGAAGGTCCGTCGGGAAGAGGAAGAACCCCGCGAAGATCAGGCAATAAAGGATCAGCAGAAAGAAACAGACCCTGTCTTCGCGATAGAGGGTGCGCCCGTCGGCCCAGGCGGATTTCAGGGCGTCATGCCATGACGCCGGAACAAGTCCAGCCACTGATCCGCGATCTGGTCCCAGCTGCGATACGTATTTTCCTGTGTCGTCTGCTGGCACTTTGTCCATGGCCCTTCATTTTTTAGGCAGTGCAATATCTTCGCGGCAAAGTCTTCGCGGCTGCTGGCAATATAGCCATTTATGCCGTCCTGTACACGCTCTTTTAGGGCGCCTGTGCCATAAGTCACAACGGGCACGCCCATGGCTATGCACTCCGCTGCGGCAAGGCAGAAGGTCTCGTCCGCGTGACCGGGGATCAGGCAGACGCTGGCTTCTTTCATCGCGGTGATCAGCCTGCCGCGCGGCACGCGTCCCATGGCGCGGATTCCGGGTTCGGTGCGGCCCGTTCCGCTTTCGGCCGTGTAGATGTGAAACTCGGCCTCCGGCAGGGCTATCTGCACATGTTCTGTCCACAGCGCCGCCATGTCGTCCAGCCCGCGGTAGGCCTGCGAGATGAACAGCGCGACCGGCTTGCGTGCCGTGTCGCCGGCTTGCGCGGCTGCGGCCAGGATTTCTTCATCAAGGCCGTGAGGTATGATGGTCCGTTCGCGCAGCGGTAGAATCTGAAGCGACCGTTCGCTGTGATCCTGGCCCAGGAACACGCCGACAGGCCGCCAGCGCAGCAACGGCAGCATGCGGCCTTTCAAATAATATTTTCTGAAAAGCACCGGGTTGTGATGCCACATGACGGGCAGGAAATTTCGGTGTCCTGTTGCCCGCGCGTAATCGTCCATCAAGCGCGGGTCGTTGCAGGCGATGACGATTTCCGCCTGCGGCAGGCTGCCTGTCTTTCGGGGATGCCAGCGTACCCCGCCCGCTTCGTGATAGTCTGGGGTGTTGTTCCACACATTGACGTCAAAGCCTTTTCGGGCGAGTGCGGCGGATAGATTGAGGATGCAGCGTTCGATCCCACCCAGGCCCTGCGTCGGCGCCGTTTTTGCGTTATACGCCTTTTCCGTGCAGTCGACGATCAGGATGGAGCGCGCCATGGGTTACAGCGAAAAACCCTCGCCCAGATAGACCTTGCGGACATTTTCGTTGGCAACGATTTCGTCTGCCGTCCCTTCCATCAACACCTGTCCGTCGTGGAGAATATAGGCGCGGTCTACGATGTCGAGGCAGTCGCGCACATTGTGGTCGGTGATCAGGACGCCGATGCCCTTGGTCTTCAGGTATTTGATCAGGTTCCTGATCTCGCCCACCGCAATCGGGTCGATCCCGGCGAGCGGCTCGTCGAGCAGCATGAATTGCGGGCGGCAGGCCAGCGCGCGGGCGATTTCGCAGCGGCGGCGTTCCCCGCCGGACAGCGCGAGAGAGGGCGTGCGGCGCAGGTGCGAAATGTGGAATTCGGACAGAAGTTCTTCGAGCAGGATTTCCTGCTGCTCTTCGGGCAGGTTCTGCGCCTGCAGCACCGCGCGGATATTGTCCTCGACATTGAGGCCGCGGAAGATGGAGCTTTCCTGCGGCAGGTAGCCGATGCCGAGCCGCGCGCGGCGATACATCGGCAGGGTCGTGATGTCCTGCCCGTCGAGGGCGATCTCGCCCGCGTCCGCTTCGATCAATCCGGTCATGATGTAAAAAGAAGTGGTCTTTCCGGCGCCGTTGGGGCCGAGCAGGGCCACGGCCTCGCCGCGGCGCACGTTCAGGCTGACATCGCGCAGCACGGGACGCTTTTTATAGCTCTTGGCGAGGTGGGAGGCGCTGAGGCCTTGGGTAACTTCCTTCACAGGCACGATATAAGGGTCCTAATCGGTGATCCGCGGGCTGACTGTACCAGCTTTGCGCCCCGTATTGGTAGTGTTTTCCGGCGGAAAAAGGTCCGGCGCCACGGCAGGCGGGCTTGAAACGGCCGGGGTTGGGATGGGTGCCTGGGCAGGGGCGGGCGGCGCTCCAACAGCTGAAGAAGTTGTCGGCGCTGGGCTGACAGGCGCCGGTACGGCAGCCGGAACCGCAGCGGGTGCCTGGAACGGCGCCGGCACGACCGGCTTATCCTGTCCCTTTGTTTTGGGTTTTTCCGATCCGGGGAAGAACACACCGCGCACGCGGCCGCCGTCTTTGTTCGATCCGAACATCTTGCTGACATTGGTGGTCAGGTTCACTTCCGCGCGCTCGCCCTCCAGCACGTTCTCCCCGCGCTCGATTTTCACCTTGCCGATCAGTTCGGCGGTGTTGCTGGCGGCGCGGTAAATCCCTTTGTTGCCGTATAACTTTTCGGTCGGCGTAATGATCACGACATGGCCGTCCGCTTCCAGTCTGTCGAGATTGCCGCCCCCGCCACCGAGCGGCCCTGCGGCGTTCGATACTGCGGCTGGCGCAGGAGTTTTCGGCGTAGTCTCATCCTTGAAAAACGCGGTGATGCTGTCGGCGGTCAGCGTGTCTTTCGCCCGCGTCACTTTGGCATTGCCGATGGCCTTTGCCTGCCGCGTGCCGGAATAATATTCCATGCGCTCGGTTGCGGTCACTGTCTGGTCGGGAGAGACCAGTTTCAGGTTTTGCCCCGTCAGCGTGGCAACACCCGTCGTAACGTCATAAACGCCAAGGTCGCCATAGGCCGTGTTGGTCTCATCCTTGATCTGGACATTGCCTTCGGCGGTCAACTGCCAGATCTCCGTCGCGCTTTGCGGCGTCTCGCGGTAATCGGCGGTCAGAAGATCGGTGTTGATGGTCATGGCGCCTTGCGTGACGACGACATTTTCGCGCGCAACATACTTCTTTTCGTTGCGCAGCCACTCCACCGTTTTGGTCGCGGAAATTTCGATCGGCTGCCCGGCATTGGCGTTCGCTGCGGGGGCCGGGGCGCCTTGTGCAAAGGCTGCACCCGACAGCAACAGGGCCGAACAGGTCAGCAGCAGGTATTTCATGGCGTATTCTCCTTCGGCGTCAGAAGATCGCCATCGCTGTATAAAATCACTTTGGCCGGGCCGGTGAAGATCAGGGTGCCGCCTTCGGCATCGCCTTCCAGGCCGGTGGCGTCGATCGTGCCGCTCTTGTTTTCAACCCGCACATCGCGCCCGGAATAGGCTTTCTGGGTGGCAAGATCGACCCGCAATTCCTCGGTCGTCAGGACCGTGCCATCGCTGTGGCGCAGATGGACATCCCCCTCAAGGTTTAACTTCTGGCTCTTTTGTTCATACAGCCCGCTGGTGGCGTCGGCGTCCAGCTTGGTGCCGTCATTCTGCTGCAGGGTTGCAACCGGCTTGGCCAGTTCCACGATATCGGGATTGTCGCGTCCCTGCGTCGCGCGGTCGGCCGTCACGGTATAAGGCTGCTGTTTCTCGTCGATGCTGTTGAAAACGGGTTTGAGCAGTTCATTCTGGATCTCCCGGCTCTGCGGCAGGACTTCTTCTTTCTTGAGCGGCGCAACGCGCTGCCCCGCTTCATCCCAGGTTAGGATGATCACCGTCATGCCGATGGCGACCAGCGGCAGGATCAGACGCAGCTTGCGCACGAAGGACGAATAGCCGCGGTTGACCTTGATGGGTCGCTCCCCCAGCGAAAGCTGGCTGAGGCGGCTATCGCCCGGCTTGTCATCAAGGTCGAAATCATCGTTCATCTGATTGTGTTACCCCGAATCACGGGCTCAAGGCAACGGGCCGTGGGGGCTTAACGGGTATTAGGCCACACCGCGTTGCAGGCAATCCTGAAGCCGGATCAGGCCTTTCAGGGCACCGTCTGCGTCTTTCACGACCAAACTCGTGATGTATTGGCCCGGCGTTTTGGTCATGATGTTGAGCGCCTCGACGGCCAAGGCATGCTCTTCAATGCTGCGCGGGTTTCTGGTCATGATGGCGCTGGCCGGCTGGCGCAGCAAATCCGGTCCCATATGACGTTTCAGATCGCCGTCCGTGACGATCCCCTGAAGATCGGCCCCTTCCATGATCAGGACGCAGCCGAGGTTTTTTTCGGTCAGCAGGACGATCACCTGGTCCATCGTCGCCGCAGGTGGCAGGATCGGCAGGTTGGCGAGCGGCTGCATCACGGCGGCGACGCTAAGAAGCTTCTGGCCTAGCTTGCCGCCGGGGTGGAACACGCTGAATTGCTCGGGCGTCAGGCCCATCTTGGCGAGCAGCGCCACGGCCAGCGCATCGCCCATGGCGAGTTGCATGGTGGTGGATGTGGTCGGGGCAAGGCCGTTCGGGCAGGCTTCTTTCGCCTTGGGAAGTTGCAGCAAAATATCAGCATGCTGACCCAGCGGGCTGTCTGCCTTGCTGGTGATGGCGATCAACGTAATCCCGAACCGGCGTGTGTAGGCGATCATGTCCGAAAGCTCTGTGCTGCCGCCGGAATTGGAAAGGAGAAGGACGATATCCCCCTGCTTGATCATGCCGAGGTCGCCGTGGCTGGCTTCGTTCGGGTGCACAAAATGCGCCGGCGTGCCGGTGGAGGCCAGTGTCGCCGTGATCTTTTTGGCGATATGGCCGGATTTGCCGATGCCTGCGACGATCAGCCGCGCGCGGCCTTCCGCTTTCATGGCGTGAATGGCTTCGACGGCCTTCGTGAAATTATCATCCAGCGCGTCTGCAAGCGCTTTCAGGCCGTCCATTTCGGTCAGGATGGCGGTGCGGCCGTTGGCAAGGTCGTTGCTGTCCGTTTGCATGTCTTTAGTGAGCGAAGATATCGACATCGGCCCATCCGTCCAGATCGAGTTGAGAGCGGTGCGGCAGGAATTCGAAGGCCGCTTTGGCCAGATGCGCGCGGTTTTCCCGCTGCAGCATGCTATCCAGTTTGTCCTTTAATTTGTGCAGGTGGAGCACGTCGCTGGCGGCATAGGCCAGTTGTTCGTCGGACAGCTTGACCGCGCCCCAGTCGGAGGATTGCTGCTGTTTAGACAGCTCGATGCTGAGCAGCTCGCTGCACAGCGCTTTCAGGCTGTGCCTGTCCGTGAAAGTGCGGGCGAGGCGGGAGGCGATCTTTGTGCAGTAAACCGGGGTACAGTCGACCTCCAGATACGCCTTGATGGAGGCGATGTCGAACCGCGCGAAATGAAACAGTTTCAGGATGCTTTTATCCTGCAGCATCGCTTTCAGGTTCGGGGCGGCGTATTCGCCGGGGGCGAACTGGACCAGATGGGCGTTGCCGTCGCCGGTCGAAAGCTGGAGCAGGCACAAACGGTCCCGGGCCGGGTTCAGGCCCATTGTTTCCGTATCGATGGCAACGGATGATCCGAAATCCATCCCGGCGGGAAGATCGCCTTTATGAAGGGTAATCACTATTCAGTTCCTTGTTTCAACATTTCCGGGCTGCAGTCTTTTTTTAGCTGCTCATTTTTGGCGACCAGTTCCTTGATGCTATCCTTTATTGCATCGTTGTAAGGAAGTATGTCCAATCCTGCGGGATTGTATCCCATCGCATACCCTTCTAACTCTAGCCCCGTATTTGCCTTAATATAATTCGCCAGGTCAATAAGGGTTTTTTCGGTTTCGCAATTGAAGTAACGGCCCGATAAGCAAGCGCATTCCTCCACAGGGGTATAAACCGGGTATTCTTCAATATAGAAAATCTTTTCTACGTCAGCGCCTTTGATCTGCGATCCGGGCATGAAAGAGGAAAGAATGACCGCAGAAATCGTTCTCGGCGCTGTAATTTCCCACTCTGTCGCATGGTAAGAACTAAGCCATAAAACGATCGGTTTGTTGGTATGGGGCAGATGGACAGGCGTGCTCATATTCCTGGAGTTACTCTCGTAAATGCCTCCATAATATAACTCTGCCTGTGTCAGGTCTCTCATTTTTATGAAAGATGCAATATTTTCGTAGGTATCCAGAATGATTTCATCCTGTATCGTGACTTTGAAAGAAACGGTATGTGATCTGTTAAGAAACTCGACTTCCACATAATGCTCCCCTGCGGGGAAGTCATAAGAAAGTATGTTTGCTTTCTCGTCTATTTTGATGGCTTTGCCGTCGACAAAGACTTTTACGTATGCGTTGCTGGCATCCAGGGTAAAGGTTTTTATCGTCGGCTTGTCGAATTTTAGTCTGCCGACCCAGTACGCACCAAACTGTCGTGGTTTAATATCGTGCAATGGCGATGGGCCAAAATTGATGGCGACCGTATCGACGGTTTCTTCGAACGTTTTTGTCGGAACGGGATTGGACCCCGCGCTTTCAAAATATATCGCTTTGAAACCTTGGGCGGGTACATCGCCGGCCGGGTTTAACTGTCGGCCGATAATGCTCTCGCTGGCGCTCAGGGCGTTCTTTTGCCAAAGAGATATCAGCCTATCCTGACTGAAAAAAAGGGCAGCGGTGATCGCAAGGCCAAGCAGCATGCCGAAACCGATAAGTAAAAATTGACGCATGTAAGCCTTGCCATATTACTGAATATAGTAAGAACTTAATGGCATTTCTGCCCGCGATCTAGCTATTTTTTGATTGTTGTATAGATGGTGCCCATGAGAGGACTCGAACCTCCACGACCTTGCGGTCACTAGCACCTGAAGCTAGCGCGTCTACCAATTCCACCACATGGGCCAAATGTGTGGGTTTTGTATCGCATGGCCTATGGCTTGTCAAACACCGTTTCGTACGGGGTGTTTACCGGATTTTCCGCGGAGCGCCGCGCTTTCTGAGATATTCGCCCATTCTTTTATTTATTTTTTACCATTCGCGGGCCACAATGGGGGGACCTTCGGGCATTCCGCCCATTCCGCAAGGGGATTTTACGCGCCATGAAAGTTCTTATTATCGACCGCGACACCATGTTTTCCAGCCTGCTGGCGGCCCGCATCCGCGCCTGCGGGCATGAGGTGATCGAGGCCACGGTCAAGAATGACGGGATCGAACAGATCGGCGCGAAAAAGGTCGATGCCGTGTTTTTCGACCCGGCGCCGCTGAACGACGCCAAGGCGATTATCTTCCAGATCCGCCGCCAGGTGCATTCCTGGCCCTATCTCGTCCTGATGGGCGAAGGGGTGGACCGCGCCGCCGGCATCAAGGCCGGATGCCATGACGGTATCTCGAAGCCGTTCGACCCGGCGCTGGTCGAAGCCGCGCTCAAAAATGCCGAACGCATGGTTTCCCTGATCCAGCGCATCGGCGATGAAAGCTACGATTTCCCGAGTGCGGGTGGCGTGATTTCAAAATCCGCCTTCAATCAGCTTTTCCTGTCGGCCATGGACCGCGTCGGCCGTTACGGTGAAAGCGCCCATGTCCTGTTTATCGGCATCCCGAATTACGAGGATATCAGCCTTGACGACGGCAAATACGCCGCCGACTACGCGGTCTCAAAACTGGCCCAGACGCTGGTGCGCCTGCGACGCCAGTCGGACATCCTGGCCCAGACCGGCGCGCATGAATTCGCCCTTCTGCTGCAAAGGCCGATGACGGAGACGGAATCGCTCGACGCGGCCAAGCGTTTTTCCACGGCGCTGGACGATCAGGACGACGTCACCTCCAACGGCGTGACGGAGATCCATATCGAGGTCCGGCTGGTCCACCTGCCCACCGGCGCGCTGGATTTCGACCGCCGCTCCCGCATCAAGGGGCAGGGCGCGCGCCACGCCGGATAGGCCCGATTCGGCTCATCGCCGCCCATCCGGCCTGCCCGGAAAGCCGCCTGAAAAATCATCCACAAGAGTGTTTCCTACAGCCACAAGGGTTTCCTTCCTCGCGGCGTTTTGGCCTCTTTTCATTGCGTCTTTGATCCTGCGATAGTGGGGTATCCAAATCATCGAAACCGCCGCGGCAAACGCGGCCCGCGAAGGCTCCGGCCACTGCAGGACACAAGGAATTCAAGGGTCTGATCCAATGATGGCATCCGCTGCGCCCTCTTTTCGTAAAACAGTCTTTGCCGCTTACGCGGTGGCTGCCCTGTCCTGCGTTATCGGCCTGGGATTCTGCCTGATCAAAAGCCCGCAGGCGCGCAGCGAAACCTATATCGCGGCGGCTGTGGGCCTTGCCGGGGAGCAAAGGCTCGGCGCCGCGATCAATGCTGCGGCAGAATCGGTGCGGCTTGACCCTACCAATAAAAAAGGCTGGAGCCTGCTCTCCGCCCTGCTGCAGCAAAATGGCGATCATCATGCTGCCCGACGCGCCTCGCGCATGGCGGCCACGCTCGGCGGTGAAGGTATGTACGAGGCGCCCGCCTATGCCCTTCCTGCGGCGCTTAAACTCAGCCTTCTGGGCAATGCCGGCCCTGCGACGCCATGAATCTTTCCGGCTTTGCCCTAACCCTCGCCGCCGCGGCGTTCAGCGTGTTTTTGCTGGGCTGGCAGCTTGCACACGGGAACAGCGCGGACTGGGTCTCAGGCTTCCTTGCCGTATTCTGGAGCCTGCTTATGATGCTGCGTTTGATGACCCTGACGGCTGCTCCTGCCCCTGTGTCCGGCAATGCCGGGCTTGCACAGAAAATTATCCTGATGCTGCGTAACCGGGATGAAGAAAATCGCCAGAAGACCCTTGAAACATCACTCGGCGGTTCCTTTTCCCTGTTCGTTCTGGCCGCTTTTATTTTTGCAGCATGGCAGATTTTTTGTGCAGCATTTCCCTCGAATGAAGCTGTTCTGACAGACCTGAAATGGCAGGCGGCATGGATGACTGAGTCGCCGCTCTGGGCCGCCGGCATGGTGTTCGACTGGGGCCGCGCTTTTCTGTTTTTGCTGTCCTTGTGCATGATGGGCTTCGTCCTGCGCTCTCATGCCGGGCAATCCGCGATGGTGCGCCCGGCACTGATCATTGTTGCGGGATATGCCGTTTCAGGGCTGATTGCCTTTGCCGGTCTGGATGCCCCCGAAGGCACGGTTATCGCCGGGCCGGCTGATATCGTCGGCAACGGGGCCGGGGCGCTGGCCTATCTTGCCGGACCGCTGGATGAAAAGGCGCTAAGCCTTTTTGAAGTGCTGCTGCTGGAAAACGGGGTGGGCGGTCTTGCGCTTTTGACCTTCCTTTTGTTCGTTCCTGTCGGTTGTATCGCACTGGCCGCGCATCGTCCCGGGGCGGATCAGGTCGTGGCCGCCTGCGGCGTGGCCATCGGTATCGTGCTTATCCTTGCCTCTTTCCTGCCCCTAACGCCGTTCCTGGTTGGTTTTCTGGCTTTGTGCTGGGCGGGTCTATGCCTTGCCTGGGGTGCCAGCGAACATTTCTTGACAAAAGAACAAAAGTAGAACATTATAAGGTCCGGCGGGCTTCACGGCCCGGCCTTTAACCTTCTGGCCCGCTTTCATTTGGAAGCGGGTTTTTTTGTTTTTAAACGGAGTGAAAAATCATGACGACCCTTCTTCCTACCGATGCAGACAACAACCCGATCCCCGCGATGCGCCTTAAGGCGTCCGGCGGCGCGCACAGCATCAGCGCCAGCGGCAGCACCGCCCGCAATACAACGGCTTTCGATGCCGCCACGCGGGTGATCAGCCTCTATGCCACCGTGCCTGTTTACGTTCGTTTCGGCGGCGCCTCGATCACGGCGGCAAACACGGACCATTATTTCCCCGAAGGCACCTATTACGACATTTCCATCGGTGACGGCGACAAAGGCCCGCATGCCACGCACGTGGCAGTATTGGCGGTATCCGCTTCGGGAACGGTTTATATTTCTGAAAAGGAATAAAAGATTACAGGCGGGCGCGGGATTTCAGGGCGGTGGCGATCGTGCTGTCGTCCAGGAACTCCAGCGCCCCGCCAACCGGCACGCCATGCGCCAGACGCGTAATGTGAAGGTCCAGCCTGTCCATACGGTCCATCAGGTAATGGGCGGTGGACTGGCCATCCACGGTGGCGGACAGCGCGAGGACGACTTCGCGCACCACGCCTTCGCGCAACCGGGTGATCAAGGGATCGATCGAAAGCTGGTCCGGGCCGACACCGTCAAGGGCGGAGAGTACGCCGCCCAGAACATGGTACTGCCCTTTGAACGACCCGCTGCGTTCAACGGCCCAGAGATCCGCGACACCTGCCACAACGCACAAAACCGTTTTGTCGCGGGACGGATCGCGGCAGATGCGGCAAGGGTCTGCGGAATCAAGGTTGCCGCAGGTGCGGCAAGCCGTGATGGACCGCGCGGCCTCTGTCAGCGCGTTGATCAGGGAGTCGAGCTTTGAGCCTTTGGCGGTCAGGAGATGCAGCGCGATGCGGCGGGCGGACCGTCCGCCGAGGCCCGGCAGGGCGGCCAGTTGGCGGACCAGCGCGTCGAGCGGCCCGTCCTGCATCAATCATTCACCCGCTTGCGGCCTTTGGGGTCGTGATACCCGAACAGGTTCACATCTTCGAACCTCATGCCGGTTTTCATGTTTTTCAGGACCACTTCCGTGGTTTCGCCCTGTGCGTCCGTCACGCGCCAGCGTTCCAGCTGATACGGTACTTCGGTGAAGATCAACTCCACCTGTCCTGCCGCCGGTTCGTCCGTCTGCACCACGGTAATGGAAACATAGCCGTCTTTTTTGAACATCTGGGTGACTTTCAAATCACCGGAAAGGCTCAGATCGGCGCGCAGCAAAAAGTCGGCCAGCGTCTGGCCGATCGGAGCGTTGGACTGGGAGCCGAGCTGGGAGTCATAGAAATAGACGAACACGCCGTCCGCAACGATGAAATCCTCGACCTCGTTGTAATCAAACCGCAACTTGCCGGGGCGGTTCAGGTAAAACTTGCCAGACAGGCGGGACCCCAGGGACGACGTCTGGATGAAATCCGCGGTCGCGGTTTTCAGGCCCTGCAGGTAATTTTCGGCTTTAGCAATCTCGGGGTCGCGCACCTCCGCCTGTGCGGGCACGGCGGCGATAAGGAAGAGCCCTGCCAGCAGGGCGGTCAGAAAATGTTTCATACTCATAGGATTAGAATAGAATATGGTCCAAAGGAAGGCGAAAAAGAGGTTTTTAAACCGCTGTCCCGGCAAGGGTGCATTTTAAAAAATCACAAAAACGAACTGATAAATCGGGTCTGTGATGCACGGTTGAACAGGGCGCGGCTTCTTCAGTTTTCTAATGTATGCATGGCCCTCTGTTTCTCGTTGACAGAGTATATGGAAAAACTTAGGGTCGCGCCATGCAAAACCTCGCCGCCGCCCCGATATCGCCCGAACGGCAGTTCGACGCT
>JBDHTU010000001.1:0-34520 GCA_039808805.1 Micavibrio sp. | reverse complement strand
TCCCACGGCACGCATGAGGCGCACGCCAAAAACCTGAATACGGCGCGCGCCCTCGAAAAAGAATATGGCCGCCCCATTGCCATGCTGGCGGATTTGCAGGGCCCGAAAAACCGTATCGGCAAATTCAAGGATGACCGGATTGAGGTGAAAGAAGGCCACATCATCCGCTTTGACCTCGACACGACGCCCGGCGATGAAAGCCGCGTGTGCCTGCCGCACCCGGAAGTCATCCTTGCCATGCGTCCGGGGTCCGAAATCCTGCTGGATGACGGCAAGGTCCGCGCCATCATCAAGGAACAGGGGAAAGAACACCTGATCGCCGAAATCGTCGCCGGATCGAAGCTTTCGAACAACAAGGGATTCAATATTCCCGGCGTCATCATCCCGATGCCCGCGCTCACGGACAAGGACCGCGTGGACCTCGATGCTGCGCTGGAAATGGGAGCGGACTGGGTTGCGCAATCCTTCGTGCAGACCGCCGCCGACGTCGCCGAGGCGCGCAAGATCATCAATGGCCGCGCCGCTTTGATGGCGAAAATCGAAAAGCCGTCGGCGCTGGAATTCTTTGCGCAGATTCTCGACCATGTGGACGGCATCATGCTGGCCCGCGGCGATCTCGGCGTGGAAATCCCGCCGGAAGACGTGCCGTCCGTGCAAAAACGCATCGTTCGCCAGACGCGCGATGCCGGAAAGCCGATCATCGTCGCCACGCAGATGCTGGAATCGATGATTGAGGCGCCGCGCCCGACGCGGGCCGAAGCCTCCGACGTCGCCACCGCCGTCTATGACGGCACGGATGCCGTCATGCTGTCCGCCGAAACCGCCGCCGGAAAATACCCGGTGGAATCGGTGGAAATCATGGACCGTATCTGCCGCTCGACCGAAGGCGATGAAACCTATCATTCCATTATGCGCTCCAACCACCCGCAGACGGAGATGGATTCGTCGGACGCCATCACGGTTGCCGCAGCCACGGTCTCGCGCGATATTCGCGCGGCCTGTATCGCCAATTACACCACGTCCGGCGGCACCACGCTGCGCACCGCGCGGCAAAGACCGGAAGTGCCGATCCTGTGCCTGACGCAGAACATCGCCACGGCCCGCAAGCTCACGCTGTCCTACGGCGTCAACCCGGTGCACATCACCAACGTCAATTCCTTCGCCGAAACGGTGGAGGCCGCGACCAAGCTCGCCGCTGAAAAGGGATTGGCGAAAAAGGGCGAACGCATCGTCCTGACCGCCGGCGTTCCGTTCGGCACCCCCGGCTCCACCAACGTGCTGCGCATCGCCTGGGTGGAATAGGAGAGTGATGCAGCGGATTTTCTTCGATATCGACGGTGTTTTGATCGACGGGTTTCATGCGAAACCGGAACGCCGCAACCGGTGGGATGCGCATATCGAACGGGATCTCGGCATCAAGCCCGCCCATTTTCAGGAAATCTTCAACGGCTGGTTTTTGGAGGTTTTGCAGGGGCGCTTGAATTTTCAGGAGGAGATGGAGCGCTGGCTTAAATCCCGCGGCTACGATCACGCGTCTTCCGATGTTATCGATTACTGGCACAGCCGCGATACGAAGTTAAGTCCGGCGTTCGATGTGGTGACGTCGCTGTCCGGGCGTGATGGCGTTTCCCTTTATACAGCCACCAACCAGAGTCACGAACGCATTCAGTATCTGAAAAACACGCTTGGCTGGAAAGACCATTTTGCAGATTTCTATTATTCCGCACGGCTCGGCTGCCTGAAATACGACCCGCATTATTTCGCGCAGATCGAAGAGGAGCTGGAGATAAATCCGCACATTGATCCGCCGCTTTATTTTGACGACGATCCGCGCAATATCGAGGTATCTTCGCTACGCGGCTGGAACGCCGTTCTGGTCGACGGGCCCGATGATATTACAGGGAATCCCTTTATAAAAGAGTTGCTGGCCGCATGATGAAGCCGTTCCTTTTTATAGTGCCCCTGTTTCTCGCCGCCTGCGGCGGTGTGGAAACCGCGGCGCCCAAAATTTCCCGCGCCGGCGATCCTGTGGCGCAGGGCATGAGCTACGCGCAATTCCGTGACCGTTATCGCGGCGATGACATGAAAACCGTTCAGAAACGCTTCATCATGCTGGACCGCGACAACAACGGCGTGCTCGGTGCGCACGAATATAGCGGTTACTGAGCCGCCGCGGGTTTGACAGACGGGACCGCAGCCGCGTGAACGCCGGCCTCCGCGCCCCGCTGATCCACCGCCGGAAGCATCGTCTGCGACGGGATCACGAAATAGAGGCCGAGCGTGTTGACCAGGTCGATCATTTGCAGCATCAGCGCCTGCTGCGCTTTCAGATACTCGTTGTTGTCGGTCACGTTGATGTAGAAGAATAGTTCTATCATATGCCCGTTCGGGCCGGGGCCGAGATAGCGCACCGGGAACCCCTCTTCATTGACATGTTCGCTGGCGAACAGGATCTCTTCGTACTTGCGCACGAAGGCGAGGATGTCGCCGGCGCCCGCGTCGTAGCGCAGCTCGAACTTCTTGGACACCAGGAAGCGCGGACGGCGGGCGTAGTTCTCGATGGTCTGGTTCGACAGGTCGCCGTTCGGGATGGTGACCAGCGTGCGCTCGTTGGTGCGCAGGCGCGTGGAGCGCATGCCGATATCCTCCACCGTTCCGGCCACGCCCGCGATCTTGCAGTAATCGCCGATATGGATCGGCTGGTCGATGACGATGGCGAGCGAGCCGATGAAGTTTTCCAGCGTCTTCTGCGCGCCGAGCGCGAGCGCGATACCGCCGATCCCGAGAGCCGCCAGTCCAGCCGTGACATCGACGCCGAGATTGTCGAGCAGGATGAACGCGACGACGACGCCGAACACGATCTTGATGATCCGGCGGAAGAAATAGAGGATGGAGGAAAAGCCGTAGAAGCGGCCGTTGGAGCCGATCCTCTGCTGCGTCGCCTCGGCGAAGATGTCGATCAGCCGCCAGGCGAGCAGTGCGATGGCCGTCCATGCGACGATAACGTTGAGCTGGCCGATATGCTGGCGCACGATGATCGAAACGCCGAGCCACAGGCTGGCCAGGCCGAAGATCCACACGGCGAGATAGAGGCTTGCCGGAACGCGCACGGCGTCCAGAACATGATGGCCGTTGACCGAGGCGCGCCGCTTCCAGTACTTCTTGCCCAGCCGCACCAGACCCAGAATGATAAACCACGCGGTCCCGTAAGATGCGGCGAGCAGGACGATCATTGCGAGCCAGTGCCCGGCGGGCGCGCCGCCCCATTTCAATTCCACCAGGGTATCGGGCAGGATTCGGTTGATCAGCGGTTCATCCGCCGCGCTGCCCGTAAGCCCGGCTATCTGCGAGAGCGTATCGCCGGAGATCAGCCAGATCGGGTGGCCGTTTTCGTCCTTGGAAATCGCCGCGATGATGTCGATGGTTTTGCCGTTGCCGCGCAGATTGCCGATCACGTCTTCCCGGTCTTCTTCCGCGGGCGTTTCATCGGTCAGCTTTCCATCTCGCGCGCTGCTGAGCATCGAAGACGGGTAGAACCAGCCGCCTTTGTCGAGCAGCCCCTGAAGGTCCCGCGCCAGTTGCGGGCCGCGGGTTGCGCGCTCGCGCGCGGGAATCTTGCCGAGATCAAGATACTGCGCCGCCTTCTCATAGTCTTCCTTGCCGATGGCGTTCAGGAACCCCTCTACCAAGCCGCGCGGCGTGCTGCGCCCCCACTGGTCGATGGGCGGCGGCGCTTTTTCGGCTTCCTCTGCCGCCGTATCCCCGCCTTTCGTCAAGACCGCCGCAGTGGCCAGCGCCGGGGCAGGGGAAAGTACGAAGGAGGCGAGGACAAGAGAGAGAAGAAGACGTATCAGAAGCATGACGTTTAAAATCCGCGTTTAAAATTCACAGGGCTGAAATAACCAGCCGACTTTAGCCGTTCGGGCCACAAACACAAAAACTTTCCATCGCTGGAAAGTTCCTTATGTTATGCCAAATTTAAGGCCGGCTTACTGAGCCGAGGATGCCACCACGGTGACGTTGCCCTTCGGTTTGGTGTGCAGCCACCAGGCGTCGCGGTTGATCGAGAAGATCGGCTTATAATGCGAGATGCGGTCCACGTGCGTCACGGTCTTGATCTGGTTGTCCAGAATGACCGGACCGTTGTCGGAATAGACGACCAGAACGGCGTGCGGGATGTTTTTCTGCATGTCCTGCAGGATCAGGATACGCATGCGTTCTTCGGGAACGCCCAGAGCGCGGAGCGCGACATATTTGGTGATGGCGAAATCTTCGCAGTCGCCGCCGTTTTTGATGAATTCCATCGGCGTGGCCCAGTAGTCCGTCTGCCCATACACGGCGGCGTCGCTGACATACGGAATGCGATTGACGATATCGTTCACGCCGGAGATCATTTTGTTCATCGGAAGGCCGCGCAGGAATTCAAGCTGCGATTTAAATCCGTTCATGGATTGCTGGCCGCCCGGGCTGTTCAGCGCGGCATCGAAACGGTCGAACATGCCGGTCCATTTCGTGAAGGCTTTGAGAGAGGTGGATTGTTTTTCGCTGGAGCCGAAAATTTTCGGATATTGTCCCATCGGCGCGTAAGCGGCAGCCTGCTGGAACGCAACGCGGGCCGGAACATCCTTGATGCTGGCGGCTCTCGCCTGTTTGATCCCGCCGCTGGCAATGCCGGCGAAGGAGATGAATACGGTCAATGCCGTCATCATCATGCGGAGCATGAATTGTTCGATCAGCGTCTGGCGGATGACTTCGCGGTCGACGATATTGTCTTCGACGAGAACATGCCCCAGAGCGCGGCCGGTGGATTTGCTGATAACGAGGGCTTGCTGCAGTTCATCCGGTGAGATGAAACCGTCGAGGACGAGGAGTTCGCCAAGGCGGTTCTTGTGCAGACGGATTTTCAGGCCCGTCAGAACCCCTTTGTAAGGCGCGTTTCTGTTGATGAGTCCTTCCACTCCCAACGATTCCCCTGTAATTAGACCGTTATTACCAATTTCCCATCTTTTAGTATGCCGAAGAAAGGTTTATGAAATCCTAATAAATAGGCGAAAATGCTGGAAAAACCGGTAAAAAAAGGCTTAATCTCCCGGGGCGAAGTGATTGTTTTCAAAGGGCCAGCCAGATGGACGGATTTAAAAATATTCTAAAAAAGGCGCAGGGTCTTAAAATTCTTGTCGTGGGCGATGTGATGCTCGACAAATTCGTCGCGGGCGATGTCGACCGTATTTCGCCCGAAGGCCCGGTGCCCGTTTTGACAATCCGGGAAGAGAAATTGATGCTCGGCGGCGCGGGCAATGTGCTGGCCAATCTTTGCGCGCTCGGCGCGAAGCCGTCCCTGTTCACGTTGATCGGCGCGGACGACGCGGCGGATACGGTGCGCGCTCTCGCAAAATCGCACGGCGACGACGCGCACGGCCTGATCGTCGATGCTTCGCGCCCGACGACGCAGAAGATCCGCTACCTCGCGCGCAGCCAGCAGATGATGCGCGCGGATTTCGAAAAGACGCACGCGGCGGATGCGGTGATTGAAAAATCGCTGCTTGATACCGTGCAGAAAGCCGCAAAAGGGGCAAAGGCGATCGTGCTGTCCGACTACGGGAAGGGCACGCTCGGAAAATCCCTGATCCAGGGCATCATTAAAACAGCACAGGCGCAGGGCATTCCCGTGCTGGTCGATCCCAAAGGGCGGGATTATTCCATCTATCACGGCGCGGATATCGTCACGCCGAACCGCAAGGAACTCGCGGAGGCCGCGGGCGCGGGCAGCGTGAAAAGCGATGCGGACGTCACGGCCGCCGCGCAGAAGATCATGAAAGAGTGCGGGATCAAATCCGTCATCGCCACGCGGTCCGAAGACGGGTTGAGCGTCATTACCGTCACGGCAAAACCGCTTCATGTTTCCGCGCAGGCGCGCGATGTGTTCGACGTGTCCGGTGCGGGCGATACGGTTATCTCCGTCCTCGCGGCGGCGCTCGCGGCGGGCGCATCGCTGGACGATTCGGCGCGGCTTGCGAATATCGCGGGGGGCATTGCGGTTTCGAAAATCGGCACCGCGCCGGTGACGGCGGCGGATATGGACGCTGCGCTTGGCCGCAGCGATATCGGCGCGGGGATTGCGCCGCTGCTCAGCCTGAACGATGCGGGCGCGCAAGTGAAAGCGTGGAAAGATGCTGGGGCCACGGTGGGATTCACCAACGGGTGTTTCGACATCCTGCACAAGGGGCATGTTACATACCTGTCCCAGGCGCGTGCGCAGGTGGACAGGCTGATCGTCGCGATCAATACGGATGTTTCCGTGCGGCTGCTCAAAGGCCCTTCGCGTCCGGTGAATGATGAACAGGCGCGGGCCGCCGTGATCGGCGCGCTCGGCAGCGTCGATATGGTGGTTTTGTTCGGTGCCGAAAAGGCGGGGGAGGACAACACGCCGTGCGTGGCGATCGAAAGCCTGAAGCCCGACCTGTTTTTCAAGGGCGGCGATTACACGATCGACCAGCTGCCGGAAGCGAAGATCGTGCAGTCTTATGGCGGCAGAGTGCGGATCATGCCGATGCAGGACGGGTTCAGCACGACCGCGATCATCGATAAATCCCGCAAGACCGGGTAATATATCTGGTGTTATAAAAACGCATTCATCCACAATATCTTGTGGTTTTAACTTTTAGGCGCTTGACACCCGCCCTTGTTTTGCGAATAATTCTTAGTATCAAAGCGGCGATTCCGCCGTTCGTTCTCTTCAACCGCCAATCCTTATCGGAGGGTGCCATGCTGCACGATCTCTATCTGCTATCCGTGTATTTCGAACCGACCCAGGCCGTTCAATATGAAGACGATCTGTTCCGCCGTTACGGCAGCGAGGCCGTGAACGAGGCGCTGGGGCAGGGGTGGATCGAGCGTCTTTGCGCGCCGTGCGCAAAAGGCGACGCCCGGTTTTTCTGCCGCCTGTCCCCGGCCGGGGAGGCGCGGGTTCAGGGCACAGCGGCGTAACGGCGGCCAAAAAGCCTAAGGGATTGTTTCCCAAAGACTCTATACGGGCAATCCGATCCTTGGTAGACTGGCCGGGTCTTTGATTTGCAACATCCTTATTCACGGATCGTCCCCCATGCTTCACAAGAAATCCAAACTCTCCGCCCTTGTCCTGTCTTCCTGCGTTGCCGCGCTGGGCCTCGCCGCCTGCAGCCCGAACGCCATCCCGAAGGGCTACGCCTACCACGACGATCCGTACAAATCCCCGAACCCGCCGGAATCGCCGAAATTCACGGAATTGCAGCGCTCCACCATGGGGCCTGAACAGGCCGAACAGTTCCGCATGTCGGTCTACCAGCTTGTCGATACGCTGACGACCCGCGCCGGTCTGCCGCCGAAGCCGGTCTATGTGGTCAAGCCCGAGCCGATGACGCCGTTCTATGCCAACCTCGACAACGACCTGCGCGAATCGCTGCGCCATGTCGGCTACCGCCTTGCGGACACGCCCGACGATGCCTATGCGTTCACCTACAATGCCGAGATGCTGAAAGCCGAACCCGTACAGCCGGGCGACACGTCCCCGAACGTGCGCATCACGCTGCACGTGCATGACAAGGTCGGCGAAGACAGCCGGATGCTCACGCAGGAAAGCGGCGACTTCTACATTCAGGGCGCGGAAAAACTCAACGTCCGCTTCGCCTCCTTCCCCGGCACGTTCATCCCGGAACCGACCGGCCCCGGCGGAAACTTTCAGGAATAAAGGCTCATGCTGCGCCCGTCGCTTTGCGTCCTTGCCCTGAGCGCCGCCGTGGCGCTTGGCGGGTGCGAGGTCGTGATGATGGGCGTCGCCACACCCGGCATCATCGCGCAAAAGCGGGTCAACCTGACCAATTCGTCCTACGCGGCGGCTGAAATCCTCGCCCAGCGCGCCGGCAAGCGTCTGCTGCCGCAAACGCCGCTGCTCGTTTCAGACCTTCAGGAAATTCCGGACACGCGCCAGAAAACCGTGACCACCAGCCCGAAAGTGGGACAGGTTATCGGCGGCCAGATCCGCGAGCGGTTTTCACAGCTCGGCTACAACGTTGTCGACACGATGCATGCGGGCGGCGGGTACAACGAAGTGTCCGGCACCTATGAAATCAAGGACGGGACGATGCAGGTCAAGCTCTACCTGCATGAGCGCGGACAGCGGGCGCAGCTTCTTTCCAGCAACAGCTACGCGCTCCCCGTCACCTATGACATCAGCAAATACATGACCCGCAGCGCCAATTCACTGCCCGCCATGGAGCCTTTGATCAACAAATAAGCGATCAGCGCGCCAGCAGGACCCGGTAATAATGCAGGTTGCCGGTCGAACACCTGACGCAAAGTTCGGTGGCCGGGTGGCGCGGAATTTCAGCAGAGGTCAGGAGATTGGTTGCGGTTCCGGACGCGTAAGTGCCGTTGAATTCCGACCCCGGTTCATAGACGCAGCCTTCGCTGGAGTCGTCCGTGTCTTCTTCCAGATCTATGGCCTGACCGATAGCAAGATTCATCCGCAGGCAAAAGGATTCGGTGACGTTGGGCAGGACGGCGATCAGTTCGGCCTTGCTTTCGGCATGCGTGTCCGTGCCCAAATCTTCGATGTGTGTCGTTGCAAAAAACTGCCACGCGGTGCCGTCATTGATCCCTGCGGTGGGCGCCTTGTATTCGACGCCGCCGCCTTTCGGCGAAAAAAGCTGGTAGGGCGGGGTGGTGGCGATGTCCCCGTACGGCGTGCTGTTGTCCGTCGGAACGGCAAAAAGAAGCTGTGATTCGCTGGCGCCGTTCTGCAGGATGTAATTCACCCCGCGCGCCATTTCAGCGGCGTAGCGCTGCACTTCCGAAACCTTCAGGGAAAGCTTGTCCGAATCGACCGAGGTGCCTTCCTGGAAACTGCCGCGCAGCAGCGCCAGCAGGATGCCGAGCAGGAAAATCGCCCCCAGAAGATAGATCAGGATATTTCCGGCGCGCGGGGATGGGTGTGACATCCGGGCCTCCCTAGCGCGGCGAAACAGGCAGGCAGTCGCGGAAATAACGGCAGGCGGCGGAAGCCTGTTCCTGCGTGAAGTTGCCGAGGCGGGCGCGGAAGAGCGTTCCTTCTGCGGTGTTCAGCGGGACGACCTGCGGGCTGGCATGGGCCAATGCGGGCGGGAGGCGGCCGATCGCCTGGCGCAGCGCATCGTCCGTGGCGACGCGGCTGTTGTAGGCGCCGATCTGCACCGACCACAGGTCCGACGGGGCGGGTTGCGGCTGGACCGCGGCGGCGGGCACGGTCAGGATATGCTGCGCTTGTCCGCCGGGCGCGGTTGCCGCAGGTGCGGCAGGCGGGCGGGCGGCCTGTTGAATCTGTTCGACACGGTCATGTTCCCCTTTATAGACCGCGGCGGCGATCAGCCCGGTTTCGACGCGGCGGGCCGTGCCGGGATCGTAATCCCCTTCGCCGGTCAGTTCGCTGTATTCCCCGCTGTCGATCGCGCGCTGGGCATTGGCGACGGCCTGTGCGGTCACCTGGTTTTGCGGCGGCGGCAGGGCCGTATCCAGCACCAGCTTGCGCCCTGTTTCCAGCGAGGACAGAGACGTGAAATTCCCGGGCGGCGGGGTTGGGGCCGCCGCAATAACACGCTGCTCAGGAAGCTGGAGCGTATTGGCCGTGGGTTTGAGAACCGGTTTCGGTGTCGGGAGCGGCATCGGCGGCTGGACCGGGGCGGCTGCTACCGCGACGCCTGCGCCGTTGCCGGAGCGTTCCTGCGCATAGCGGATATCGCGGGCCTTGGAAAAACCGGTGTTCAGCAGCACGGCCATATGGTCATTCCGGGTCTTCCAGCTGCGCCCGCCGAAGACCACGCCGATCAGGCGGCGGCCGTCCTGCTTTGCGGACGCGATCAGGTTGAAGCCCGACGCGTTGATGAACCCCGTCTTGAAGCCGTCCATGCCGGGATAGGAGTTCATCAGGCGGTTGTGGTTGGTCATCGTCTTGCCGCGGTAGGTGAACTGTTTCGTGCCGAAATAACGGTAGTAGTTCGGATAGCGGAACAGGATATAGCGGGCGAGGATCGCCATGTCGCGGGCGCTGGTCACCTGGCCGGGATCGTGAAGGCCGGAGGCGTTGCGGAACGTGGTGCGGGACATGCCGATATCATGGGCGCGGCGCGTCATGCGAAGGGCGAAGCGTCCTTCGGACCCGGCAAGATGTTCGCCGATGGCGGTCGCAATGTCATTGGCCGATTTGGTCACCACCGCAAGGATGGCGTCCTCCACGCGGATCGAGCCGCCGGCGGCAATGCCGAGCTTGCTCGGCTGCTGGGCCGCGGCATGCTTGGATATGAAGATCTTGTCGTTCAGGCGGACATTGCCGTTTTCCAGCGCTTCGAACAGCATCAGCAGCGTCATGACCTTGGTCAGCGAGGCGGGATGCAGGGATTTGTCCGCATTGCTTTCGGACAAAACCGTTCCCGACGCGGCATCGATGACGATGGAGGCGTATTTGGGATTTCCTCCCGAACTTTTCTTTTTGGTCGCGGCCGAGCTTTCATAAGGAAAAGCAAGGGCGATGCAAAAGATCAGCATGGCTGAAACGATGCGCTGCAAAACCTGTTCTCCCGGGGACTTGCGGACCGTTGATGCGGGTCTGTCCGAAGCCAGTTTTATATTTGTTAACATCTTAGAAGAAGATGATTGAAAAGACCCTAATTTCATCCGATAATTTCACGCGAGTAAACCCGCTTCGTAGTTTAAACAACAAAGTTTTCCCTGTCTATAAACCCAACCGTAAATGCTAATTTGTGCACCGCACAAAAAAACATTTGACGCTTGTACGTTTTGCTGATAGGGTGATTTGTGCGTTGCAAAAATTTATGACAAAAAGCAACCTAATAGGAGGCCGAGATGGCAGCTAAAGCAAAGAAGAAGAAAACCGTAGCCAAAAAGACGGCCGCGGCGGTTTTGAAAAACACGAAACCGGCAATCGCGCCTTTGAACCTTGCTGCCTTCACCAAGGGCTTCCCGCAATTCCAGCCCTTTAAAATGGAGACACCGACGATGCTGAACAACAACAAACAATTCGAAAAAATCGCTCAAGACGCCGCCGTCCTCGGCCAGGACCAGGTCGATGCCATGATGAAGTCCTCCACGATCTTTGCCAAAGGTCTGGAAGACATCATGAAAACCTGTATGGAAATCGCGCAGGAAGCCGGCGAAAAGAGCCAGTCCGCCGCCAAGACGGTGATGGCCTGCAAGACGCTGAATGAATTCACGGACATCCAGACCAAACTGGCGCAGGCCAGCTTTGACGAATTCATGACGAACGCCACGCGCATTTCTGAAAAAGCCGTGAAGGTCTGTACCGACGCGTTCGAGCCGATCAACGACCAGATGGGCAAAACCATCAAGCGCGCCACGGACACGATGGCCGCTTAATCACGCGGAAATTTTAAAAACCCCGCCCCCTCCGGCGGGGTTTTTTGTTGGCCGGACGGGCTGTGGCGGCTTTCAATCGGCGCGCCGCGGTACTATATTCTTTTCCACTCAGGCCCTTTTTGATAAAATGACCCATGGATTTTTTAAGCAGTATGACCCAGGCGCCAGCCCCGATTTCCGCTGACTTTCGCCCCCGCATGGACGACGGCGAACCGCTCGCCCTGCCGCCGCCGGGCGGCGAGAACGGCGGCAACGACCAGGAGCGCGAGCGCCAGACGGGCGTATTGCTCAAGCCGCGGCCCAAGACCAAGAAGCCGTCCATGTACAAGGTTTTGCTGCTGAACGACGATTACACGCCGATGGAATTCGTTGTGCATATCCTGGAGCGGTTTTTCAACAAGAACCGGCAGGAATCGACCGATATCATGCTGCATGTCCATCGCCGCGGCGTCGGCGTCTGTGGCATTTTCACCTATGAGGTCGCGGAAACCAAGGTCGCGCAGGTCATGGATTTCGCCCGCGCCAACGAACAGCCGCTGCAATGCACGATGGAGAAGGAATAGATCATGAGTGATGAATTTAAAAAACTGCTCTATCTAAAAACAGCTATGGATCAGGCTACCGGAGCGGCAGTTGAATACCCGGACAATTTCATCCGTGATGTAATGTCCGTCCGTGATGTAATGCCCGATATTCAACGGTTGATGCTGGAGGAAAGGAAAAAAAGCAATGAGATTTCCCGGCGAGCGTTAGAAGCCGAAATACGGCAAGAATGTTGGAGGCTCGGTATATAATATGCTCTCACGCAATCTCGAACAGACCCTGCACCGCGCGCTGGCCGCCGCCAACCAGCGCAACCACGAATATGCGACGCTGGAGCATTTGCTGCTGGCCCTGATCGAGGATCAGGACGCGATGGCCGTGCTGCGGTCCTGCGGGATTTCAATGGGCGACCTGCGCGAGCAGCTGGAGCAGTATCTGGACCATGAACTCGGCTATCTCACCGCGCCGGAAGGCGAAGAAGCCAAGCCCACCACGGCGTTCCAGCGCGTGCTGCAGCGGGCGGCGATCCACGTCCAGTCTTCGGGCCGCGAGGAAGTGACCGGCGCGAATGTGCTGGTCGCGCTGTTTTCAGAGCGCGAATCTCATGCGGTTTATTTCCTGCAGGAACAGGACATGACGCGGTTCGACGCCGTCAATTACATCAGCCACGGCATCGCCAAAGTGCCGGGCCACAACGACAACACCAAGGCCCCGCGCGGCGCGGACGAGGAGGCGGACAGCGCCGCCCCCGGCGCGAAGGGTGCGGGCGAGGCGCTCAAGACCTATTGCAAAAACCTGAACGACAAGGCGCGGACCGGAAAGATCGACCCGTTGATCGGCCGCCAGAAGGAAGTGGATCGCACGATCCAGATCCTCTGCCGCCGCAGCAAAAACAACCCGCTGTATGTCGGCGACCCCGGCGTCGGCAAGACCGCCATCGCCGAAGGGCTTGCCAAGAAAATCGTCGAAGGCGACGTGCCGGACGTTTTGAAAGACGCCGTCATTTATTCCCTGGATATGGGCGCGCTGCTGGCCGGGACACGCTACCGCGGCGATTTCGAAGAACGTATCAAACAGGTTCTGGCCGAACTGGAAAAGGTGGACGGTGCGGTGCTGTTTATTGACGAGATCCACACCGTTATCGGCGCGGGCGCGACCAGCGGCGGGGCGATGGACGCATCGAATCTTTTGAAGCCGTCGCTTTCCAACGGCACGCTGAAATGCATCGGTTCCACCACCTACAAGGAATACCGCAATCATTTCGAGAAGGACCGCGCGCTGGTGCGCCGGTTCCAGAAGATCGATGTCTATGAGCCGACGATCGACGAGACGATCGATATCCTGAAAGGCCTCAAATCCTATTACGAGGAGCATCACGGCGTGACCTACACCGACGACGCCATCAAGGCCGCCGTCGAACTGTCCGCCAAATACATGGCCGACCGCAAGCTGCCGGACAAGGCGATCGATATCATCGACGAGGTCGGCGCGGCGCAGATGCTGGTTCCCGCGGACAAGCGCAAAAAAGTGATCGACACGGCCGATATCGAGGGCGTGGTCGCCGCCATCGCCCGCATCCCGGCGAAATCGCTGTCCAAGGACGACAAGGCGGTGCTCAAGAATCTTGAGCGCGACCTCAAGACGCTGGTGTTCGACCAGGACGAGGCGATCAACACGCTGGTCGATGCGATCAAGTTGTCCCGCGCCGGATTGCGCGATGCGGACAAGCCGATCGGATGCTTTCTTTTCTCCGGCCCCACGGGCGTCGGCAAGACCGAGGTCGCCAAGCAGTTGTCGAAAACGATGGGCGTCGAACTCGCGCGGTTCGACATGTCCGAATACATGGAACGGCATTCGATTTCACGTCTTATCGGCTCCCCGCCCGGCTATGTCGGCTTCGATCAGGGCGGGCTTCTGACCGACCGGATCGACCAGCAGCCGCATTGCGTGCTCCTGCTCGACGAGATCGAGAAAGCGCATCCGGACATCTACAATATTTTGCTGCAGGTCATGGATTACGGCAAGCTGACCGACAACAACGGCAAGACGGTCGATTTCCGCAATGTCATCCTGATCATGACGACCAACGCGGGCGCCGCCGAACTGGCCCGCGCGCCGATCGGGTTCGAACGGTCTGTGCGGGTGGACGAAGACAAGGAAGCCATCAACAAGATGTTCACGCCGGAGTTCCGGAACCGCCTCGACGCCATTGTCCCGTTCAAGGCGCTGGCGCAGGAAACGATGGTGCGGGTCGTGGACAAATTCATCGCGCAACTGGAAGCCCAACTCACGGAAAAGAATGTCGGCTTGCAGCTTTCGGAAGAGGCGCGGCAATGGCTGGCGCACAAAGGGTACGACCCCGCGATGGGCGCGCGGCCTCTCGCCCGCGTGATCCAGGAAAACGTCAAAAAACCGCTGGCCGAGGAAATCCTGTTCGGCGAACTGGCCGAGGGCGGCACCGCGCATATCAAGGTGAAGGACGACAAAATCGCCTTCGATATCGACAAGGCCGGAAAACCCCGGAAGGCCGTGCCTGCAGCGAAAGAAACCGTGCAGTAAGTCTATGGCCGTGCAGGCCGTTTTCACCTATACTGCAAAGCCATGACAATCCGTCATAAAAAATTGCGCGAATGGGTGGCGGCGGGTCTTATGACCGAGGCGCAGGCCGACTCCATCCATGCCTATGAAGAACGCCGCAAGGGCGGACGGTTCGGCCGGGGGCTTGTTGGGCTTTCCCTGTTCGCTATCCTCGTGGGCGTGCTGTCCATCATCGCCGCCAACTGGCACGAAATTCCCGGCAGCGTGAAAATCGGCGCGCATCTTCTGATCAATGCTGCGGCCGGCGCTGTGTCCCTGTGGGCGGCGCGAACGGGACGCGACCTGTGGCGCGAAGGTGCGGCGCTCGTTTTTCTCGGCCTGACCTTTACGCTTATCATCCTGATCGGCCAGGTGTTCCAGATGACAGGCACGCCGGGCGATGCCGCGCTGTTCTGGCTTTTGATCACGCTGCCGTATTTCCTTTTGATGGGGCGGGGCTACATGACCGCCGCGCCGTGGATGCTGGCGTTCCTTGTCACGGTTTATATTGTCGCCGCGGAAAACCTGGACAGCCTTCCGGACAGCTACCGCCTTTCCGTCGCTGTCGGCATCGTCGCGCTGATGCCGCTGGCGCTGGTGGGTGACGGGACGATCACGCTGTTCCGGCGCTGGCGGCCCGTCTTGTGCGACGTGGCGGTGCGGGCGGGAATTTTGCTGATGATCGCGCAGGCGAGCGCCAGCCTTGCCATGTGGCCGTCGAGCCGTTTCGGCAATCTTCTAAACCACAACAGTTTCCTGCAGCCAGACCACGGCCTCATTATTATTGCACTGGGCCTGGCCGGGATCGCCGCCAATGCCATGCTGCACAGATTTTACAGGCAGGATGAAACCATGAAGGCGGGGGCGATCTTTGCGGCGGTCAGCCTTGTCGCCTTCGTGCTGCCTCTGATCCTTCCCATACCGGGTGAGGCCATCGTGCCCGCCATCGCCTTCATCGGCTACTGGGCGTATATCGGCTGGCTCGGCCAGAAATGCCATCATATGCGGATCGTGTCGCTGGCGATCACTGTCATCGCGGTGCGTATTTTCATCATCTATGTCGAAGTGTTCGGCAGCCTGATGAACACCGGGCTCGGCCTGATCAGCGGCGGGGTGGTGATGCTCGCGCTGATTTACGCGGCGCGACGCCTGAACCGCCGCATCACGAAGACGGAGGCCGCAGCATGAAAAGCCGTTTTATGATTGCTGCGGTCCTGTCCGTCGCGCTCGCCGTCGGTGCGCCGCTGGCGAACGCGCTGATGACGGCCAAGAAGTTCCGCGATTATCCCTCGTTCCGCGTGAAGATTGAGCCGTACGATCCGCGCGACCTGTTCTACGGCCATTACCTTCAGTTCCAGACGGTGTGGAACTGGAAAGACAAAGCGTGGCAGAAAGATCATGAAGGCGGATCCGTCTGCCTGTGCGTAGGCGAGGGGGCGGAAAACCCGCCGGTATCGCTGTCCGCCTGTCTGCCGGCCGGGGGAAACCTGCCGGATTGCCGTTTCATCCTGCGCGGGACAAAGGTCTGGAACTCGGGCTTCGATACCGGTGTTCATAGATATTATGTGGATGAGGCGCTGGCCAAACCGCTGGAAGACCTGTTCATCCGGGAAAAGCGGGACTTCAGCCTCGACCTCCATGTGACGCCGGGCGGGAAGGTTCTGCCGGGCGAACTGTATGTCGAAGGGGAAAGGCTGAAGGATTTCGTCGCACGCCATGGCGGGCGCATTCCCGAAGGCCGGAAGAAATAACGCCGTAAAACTATAAAAGAGCAGGGACCGTCATGACATTCGACCAGATGCTGACCTTCGGCATCATTTCCATCACCGTTGCACTTTTTATCTGGAACCGGTGGCGGTATGACATCGTGGCGCTGGGATCGTTGTTCGCTGCCGTGCTGGTCGGGATCGTCCCGGCGGACAAGGCGTTTACAGGGTTTTCGGACCCTGTGGTCGTCACCGTCGCCTGTATCCTCGTGATCAGTTCGGCCATCGCCCGTTCGGGTTTCATCGAAATTCCCCTGAAGGTGCTGTCGCGCTTTTCCACCATGCCGAACATGCAGGTTTTTATCCTGTGTTTCATGATTGCGTGCGTCGGCGCGTTCATGAACAATATCGGCGCGCTTGCCATTTTTCTGCCGATTGCGATGGCATTCGCCCGCAAGATCGGCAGAAATGTTTCCGAGATGTTGATGCCCATGGCGTTCGCCTCGCTGCTGAGCGGTCTTTTGACCCTGATCGGCACGCCGCCCAACCTGATGATTTCCAACATCCGGGAGGATTTCGTCGGCGAGCCTTACAGCATGTTCGATTTTACGCCCGTCGGCGCCGCCATCTGCGTGGTCGGCCTCGTCTATCTGGCGTTCAGCTGGCGACTTCTGCCCAAAGACCGCCGCGGCGCGCCGCTGCCGGAAGAACGGTTTTCGATAGAAGATTATGTCAGCGAGGTATCGGTCGATGAGGAATCGCCGTTCGTGGACAAAACCATACGCGATGTCGAAAACCTGATCGAAGGCGAGGTCGCCATCGTCGGCCTGCTGCGCAGCGGATACCGGACGCTGGCCCCGTCTGGCCGTCTTAAAGTCCGCGCGGGCGATGTCCTGATTATCAAGACCGATCCCGTAACGCTCAAGAACGCCGTGGATGCGGGACGCCTGACATTGATCGGCAGCAAGGAAACGGAAGATCTTTCGATTACTTCGGACGATGTCGGCATCGCCGAGGCCGTGGTCATGGCGGGATCGCAGCTGATCGGCTCCACCCCGCGGGAAATGCAGTTGCGCAGCCGGTTCTCCGTCAACCTCCTTGCCGTGAGGCAATCCGACGTGCGGCGGCAGAACCGCCTGCGCAACGTGCGGTTCGAGGAAGGCGACGTCATCGTGCTCCAGGGGAATCTCGAATCCATTCCGGAAACGCTTTCGGAGCTGGGCTGCCTGCCGCTGGCCGAACGAAACCTGCAACTGGGCCGCCCCAAATTCATGATGCTGCCCGCGCTGATCATGGCGGCAGCAGTGGCGCTCGCCGTGCTCGACATCCTGCCGCTGGCGATCTCCTTCCTCGGCGGGGTCATCCTCATCGCTTTGCTGCGCATCATGCGGCCCAATGAAATCTACTCCTCCGTCGATATGTCGATCATCATCCTGCTCGGCGCGCTGATCCCCGTCACTCAGGCGATGCAGACGACGGGTGGGGCGGAATTGATCGCGGAAGCTATTTCCGGAGTCACCAGTGCGATGCCGCTATACGGCGTTCTCAGCGTCGTGATGATCGCCACCATGCTGGTCACGCCCTTTCTGAACAATGCGGCGACGGTGCTGCTGATGGCGCCGATTGCGGCCAACATGGCGCAGAACATGAACGTGGATGTGGACGCGTTCCTGATGGCGGTGGCGGTCGGCGCAAGCTGCGACTTCCTGACGCCGGTCGGGCACCAGTCGAACACGCTCGTGATGGGGCCGGGCGGCTATAAATTCACGGATTACTGGCGGCTTGGCCTGCCATTGTCCATCCTGGTGGTCGTGCTCGGTGTGCCGACCATCATCTGGGTCTGGGCCTAGGCGGCGATTTCAAAAACCGCATCGATTTCGACGGCCACGTTAAACGGCAGCGCCGGCGCCCCCACGGCAAAACGGGCATGCTTGCCGCGGTCTCCCAGCGCCTGCACGATAAGGTCGGACGCGCCGTTGATGATGGCGGGCATCTGGTGAAAATCCGGCGTGCAGGAGACAAAACCGCCCAGCTTGACGCAGCGGACGAGGCGGGCTTCATCGCCGTCCACGGCGGCAAGCGCCTGCGCCAGAATATTCAAGGCGCAGGCCTCGGCGGCTTTTTGGCCCCCTTCAATTGACATATCCTCTCCCAAGCGGCCCGTATGCGCTTTGACGCCGTTCAGGAACGGAATCTGGCCGGCGATAAAAAGAAGCGATCCGGACACGACATAAGGCACGTAATTGGCCGCAGGGGGCGCTGCCTGAGGCAAAGTATGGCCGAGTTGTTGCAGACGGGTTTCAAGGGCGCTCATTTTTGCCGTATCTCCTTTTAAAAACTTGATCTGTGGGCTTTTTTAGGCCAATTCTGTACCGTCGAAAAGAAAAAAGGTTTCTTCGCCCATGGGACTTCTGACGCCAATCGCTTCGCTTCTCGGTGCTCTGTCGCCTGCCCATATCACCTTTGTTACGCTGTTCTCCGGCGCGACGAAAGTGGGCACGGACCAGCTCGGCAACAAATATTACCGCGCCAAACCGCGCAAGGGGTACAAGCGCGAACGCCGCTGGGTGATTTACAAAGGCCAGCCGGAAGCGTCCGCCGTGCCGCCGGAATGGCATGGATGGCTGCATCATCAGAGCGATGCGGTGCCCGATTATGCGCAGGAAAGCTTCCGCCGCGTCTGGCAGAAGCCGCATGCGCCGAACCTGACCGGCACCCATCAGGCGTATCGCCCGCCGGGCCATATTCTGAAAGGCGGTCAGCGCGACAAGGCGACAGGCGATTACCAAGCCTGGATACCGGAATAATTTTCAGGGGGAATATTTATGAAACGCAATGTCATTGAAACGGTGCTGGGCGCGGTTGTTCTGGTCGTTGCCATCGTCTTTCTCGGGTTCAGCTATTCCGCCGCGAATATCGGCAATGTGGACGGGTATGACATTACGGCGGACTTTACCGGCACCGGCGGCCTGAATATCGGGGATTCCGTGCAAATCAGCGGCGTAAAGGTCGGCTCCGTTGCGAAGATCGAACTGAAGTCCGAAGATTACATGGCGCGCGTAACGATGGAAATCGACGACAGCGTCAAGCTCCCGGACGATACGTCCGCCTTTATCAGCAGCGAAAGCCTGCTGGGCGGCAAGTATCTTGAACTGCAACCGGGCGGCTCCGAAGAAATGCTCGGTTCCGGCGGTCATATCGAATACACGCAGGCGCCGCAGAACCTGGAACAATTGCTTGGCAAGTTCATCTTCAGCATGGACAGCAAAAAGGATGACGGTGCGTCGAGCGATGCCGCCGCATCCGCAGATCATCCGTAGAGGGAGTTATCTTGCGCCGTCTTTTCGCCAGCTTTTTTACGCTCGCTTTCCTGACGGCTCCTCCCGCCCACGCGGTGATGGAGGATTATCCTTCCGTAAAACTTCAGGGCCTCGATAAATCCGTCGGCCGCACCGTGACGTTCGAAGCGACGGTCGGCTCCACCATCCAGTACGGCCCGCTCTTCATCAAAATCCATGCCTGTCGGAAGGCGCCGCCGATTGAAAAACCGGAAAGCGCCGCGTTCCTGCAGATCTGGGAAGTGCCGCCGGGACAGGAAAAATCGCAATGGGTGTTCTCGGGATGGATGTTCGCGTCTTCGCCCGCGCTTTCGGCCATGGATCACCCGGTTTATGACGTGTGGGTTCTCGATTGCCTGGGCCGGGAAGAGCCGAACGAGGAAGCGGCCGCCGCGGAAACGACCGAGCAGGCCGACCAGAGCGGTTTGAGCGGCACGGACGGCGCCCCGCCGGCAGCACAGGCGCAGGAAGAGCCGGCGGCGACGGATTCTGAAGCCGGGCCTATGCCTGCGGATTCCGAGGCGGAACCGTTCCCGACAGATTCCGAAGCGGAAGAAAGCGGACCGGTGGAAATCCCTGCGGCGCAGCCCCGGGCAGAAGGATATCCCGCCGCTCAGGACGGTGCGGTCTATCCAGAGCCTGAACAAACGCCGCCCGCACCCAATCCGCAGGACAGCGAAGGCTTTACAGCCTATGACCTGATGCGTCAGCAGGGCGGAGGAGTCCCTCCGCAGCCGCAGCCCGCCGCGCCTCAGAGTCCCATTTACTAATTTTCCCTGAAGTGGTTAATTTGACATAAGAATTTCGACCATGCGACGATGTTCGTATGGGGAAAAAGGGACCGATCATCACGAGTTTTATCCAGACGATGCTTGGCAGTCATCGCCCTGCCTTGAGTCTCGATCACACGCTGCATGGCCGTATTGCCGACAGCCTTGTCCGGCTGTGCCGGAAAAACCCCGCCGCCGGGAAACAGGCGATGACCGAACTTCTCGACACCATTGCCGAACTTCATCGCAGGAATTTGGATCTTGAACGGGATTCCGTTACCGATGCGCTGACAGGGGCTTACAACAAGCGTTATTTCCAATCGGCCATAGCCGAAATGCAAAGCGGACTGCGCATTGAAAAACGCAAACCCACGGGTCAGCATTTCCTGATGATGGTGGATCTTGATCACTTCAAAGAAGTCAACGATACATATGGCCATGATGCGGGCGATGCCGTTTTGTGCCATGTGGTTGACACTCTCACCGGGATGACGCGCCAAACAGATGCCGTTTGCCGGATTGGCGGCGATGAGTTTGTTGTGATCCTGCGCGATGCAAATCTGAAAGGCGCGAAGCAGAAAATAATCGAAATTATCGATGCGCTGGAATCGCTGCCGTTCGTGTGGGAAGGTAAAGACATACAAATCGGTGCGAGTGTGGGATATGCTGAAATCGATCCTGCCAATTTCAGGAGCGATGTTCTGCGCCAGATCGATTCCGATATGTATACGGCGAAAAAGCTCAAAGGCGCGCAGCGTGTACGGGCTAGCGAACTCGCATCTCAAGATAGTTCTGAAATAGTTCAGAACTGATTTCACCGGTTCGAAGCGGCGCTGCGGTGCGGTTCATCTCCGTCCGGATCAAAACCTCATAGTCTTCCTGTTTCATTTCATAGGCGCCGAATTGCAGCAGGTGCGGATTGATGAACTGCGTATCCAGCACGGTAAAGCCCGCTTTCCAGAGCGCCGCACACAACCACACAAGCGCGAGTTTGCTGCCGCCGGTCTGGAATGACACCATGCTTTCCCCGCAAAAAACCGCGCCGATGGCAAGCCCGTAAAGCCCGCCCATCAAAGTGCCCCGTTTGTCCCAGACTTCCACCGAATGCGCATGGCCTTCCCGGTGCAGTTGCACGAACATGTTGCGGATCGGCATGTTGATCCATGTTTGCTGCCGTTTGCCTGTCTGCGCCGCGCAGCCGTCTATGATATCGCGGAAGGCGCGGTTGAAGGTGACGGTGTAATCCCGCCGCTTCAGGCGTTTTAAAAGCCTGGCGGGTATGTGCAGGTCCCGGATCGGGATCAGGCCGCGCATATGCGGTTTGTAAAAGGCGAAGTTGTCGTCATCCGCGCTTTCGGCCATCGGGAAGATACCTTCCCGGTATGCCTCCAGAATGATCGTGGTCAGCGGGGTTGTACCGTGCATGGTTTATTATAGCGCAAACCGCTATCCGCCCAAACGCAGATTGTTTTTAACGCGCGCGGCCAAGGCCTTGGCTTCATAGTCATGGGCGTATTGCACGTAAAAAGCGCGCTCGCCCTGAAAACCGATCACGGTCCTGTTTTGATCGCTGAAAGCTTTTACGACGTCTTCCGTTCTCACCGCGACAAAAGGCTGGCGCGAGACTGGTTTCAGGGAAGGCAGGCCGGCGGCGAGGGTAAAGGCCGCGGCATTGGCGCTTTGCGCGTCGGCAAACGCCTGTTTGAGGAGGATATTGTCCCGGCGCAGGCACCAGACGTGATGGGAATGAATGGCGCCGAAACGGCTGCGCCGGGGCGCTTCAACCGCGGGCTGCGCGTACACGGCAAGGACGTTGAACGGCGTCAGCGTTTCCCAGTGCGGCTGCACAGAAAACAGCTGTCCCATGGCGACCTATCTTTCCGCGAGTTTCTTTTCCAGCCAGTGGATGTTGTATTCGCCGGAAACGAATTCGGGCTGGTTGAAAATCCACTGGTGCAGCGGCAGGGTCGTCTTCACGCCTTCCACCACGGTTTCGGAAATGGCGCGGCGCATGCGGGCGATGCATTCATCCCGCGTCTTGCCGGTGACGATCAGCTTGCCGATCATCGAATCGTAGTAAGGCGGGATGGAATAGCCGCCATAGATGGCGGAATCGAACCGCACGCCAAGGCCTCCCGGCGCGTGGAACTGGGTGATTTTTCCGGGCGAAGGGGCGAACGTATCCGGGTCTTCGGCATTGATGCGGATTTCAATGGCATGACCGCGGAAGCGGATGTTTTCCTTGTTCAGCGAAAGGGGCAGACCGGCCGCGACACGGATCTGTTCGGCAATCAGGTCAATGCCGGTGATCTGTTCGGTCACCGGGTGTTCCACCTGAATCCGCGTGTTCATTTCCATGAAGTAGAACTTGCCGTCTTCATAGAGGAATTCGATGGTGCCCGCACCGATATACCCCATTTTGCGGATCACGTCCGCAGCGAGGGAACCGATCGCCTCTCGCTCTTCCTGCGTCAGGATCGGGGAAGGGGCTTCCTCCACCAGCTTCTGGTGGCGGCGCTGGATGGAACAATCGCGTTCCCCAAGATGGATGCCGTTGCCGTGCTTGTCGCCGAATACCTGGATTTCGATGTGGCGCGGCTTTTCCAGGTATTTTTCGATGTAGACGGTATCGTCGCCGAAGTTGGCTTTCGCCTCGGACCGCGCAGTGGAATATTGTTCCTGAAACTGGTCTTCGCTGCGCACGACTTTCATGCCGCGCCCGCCGCCGCCGGAGGCAGCCTTGATGATCACCGGGAATCCCGCCTTGCGGCAGAAGGCAAGACCGTCTTCGACGGAGGTTACCGCACCGTCAGAGCCGGGGACCACGGGCAGGCCGAGATCCATGACGGTTTTCTTGGCGACGACCTTGTCGCCCATTTTTTCAATATGCTCCGGCTTCGGCCCGATAAAGGTGAAGCCGTGTTCTTCGACCATGCGGGCGAACATTTCGTTTTCGGAAAGAAAGCCGTATCCCGGGTGGATTGCCTCCGCGCCTGTGACGGCCGCTGCCGTGAGAATGGCGGGAATGTTCAAATAGCTGTCTTTCCCGGCAGGCGGCCCGATGCAGACGGATTCATCGGCGAGGCGCACGGCCATGGAATTTGCGTCCGCCGTGGAATGCACGGCGACGGATTGAATGCCCATTTCGCGGCAGGCGCGGATAATGCGCAGCGCGATTTCGCCGCGGTTGGCGATGAGGATTTTTTTAAACATTCTCTAGAATTCTTTCATCATAAGAGATTTGCCATTTTTATAGTAACCGGAAAGGTCTTCCACCGTTCCAATCTTTTTATAGCCTCTGCGTTCGTACAATTCTTCTGCCGTGCCGGTAAAAAGATAAATCTTGTCGTATCCGTAAATATGCTGCGCGGCATCTTCGGCGCAATCGCACAATTGTTCGGACAGGCCTTCGCCCCGATAGCGGGGATGGACGTAAAGGGAGCTGAGCCACGGTTTTAAATCTTCACGTTCGATATGGTCGTTCTTTTTCAGGCGGACCATGCCGGCGGGTTTTCCGTCTTCCGACAGGGCCATCCATGTCACCGGCAGCGTATCGCCCTGTATGCTGGCTTTGTAGTCTTCATGGACCTGCTGCAACGTGCGCGTCGAAAGCTGCGATCCCCATTCCGCATAGCTCCATGCCGCGCAAGCGTCTACCAACTCAGGCTTTTCGACGAGGGGAATGATGTTGAATGCGACCATGAAAGCCTTCGGCTCCTTCGCGGATTTGATCTTACTCGATCACCATCAGAACGTCGCCATACTCAACCGGCTTACCGCTTTCGACGAGGATTTGCGTAATGGTTCCGCCCTTGGAAGCCTTGATCGGGTTCATCACCTTCATCGCTTCGATGATCAGCAGCGTATCGCCGGCGGCAACGGTGTCGCCTTTTTTCACAAAGGTCGCCGCGCCCGGTTCCGGGGCCAGATAGGCCGTGCCCACCATGGGGGATGTGACGGCGCCGGGATGGTCGCCTGTGACCGTGGCCGGCAGGGCCGTGTTCGCCTTTTGCGGCAGCGTCGGGTCCGACGGCATGTTGATGTTGGCAGGTGCGGCATGCGCATGGCCGCCGCCCAGGAAAACACCGCCCTTGTTCACGCGGATCATCTGATCGCCTTCGGCGACCTCGATTTCCGTCAGGCCGGTTTCATTCAGGAGGTCCGCCAGCTGGCGGATCGCTTTCGCGTCGATTTTCATGCAGGCTCACAACCGCTATTCGTTAATTTTCAAGCGTCCTTGAATAGAGAAAAAGCACTGAAAAGTCAAAGGAATCGGGCGCTCAGGCTTTAACCAATGTGGACAAGGCCTCTATCGCCTCGCTGTAACCCGCTGATCCCTTGCCTTTTATGACTTTGGCGGCCACAAGGGATATATATGAAAAATGGCGGAATTCTTCGCGTTTTTCGGGGTCGGACAGGTGGACTTCGATAATCGGCACGTCCAGAAGCTTGAGCGCATCGTGGATCGCCAGCGAGGTATGGGTATAGGCGCCCGCGTTGATGATCAGGCCGCAGATGGAGTTCCGCTCTTCCTGGATCCAGGTGACCAGTTCGCCTTCATGATTGCTTTGCCGGAAATCGACGGAATATGTCAGGGTCCCCGCCTTTTCCGTGCACATCACATGGATATCCTGCAACGTATCGCGCCCGTAAATAGACGGTTCCCGAACCCCAAGCATGTTGAGGTTCGGGCCGTTGAGGATCAGGATTTTTTTACTGGCCTGCGGGGACATCGGCCGTCGGCGTATCGGTCGTGGCCGAAGGCGAAGACTCTGCAGCCTCACCCGGCATGGTGGAGCCGTACGCCGGGGTTTCTGCGGCCGGTGCCGTGGTTTCCGTTACAGGTTCGTCCGTTGCCGGGATATCACTGGCTTCGGCCGGGACATGGTCGGTGTGATCCATCGACGCGGTGCCGTCACTGCCGACGGCATCGCCGCCCGGTGCGGTGATCGTTACGGGCACGGTCACATCCGGGGCTTTTTCAAAGTCCAGCGTGACATCGAAGGTTTCGCCCTGAACCAGCGGCGCGGAAAGACCCATCAGCATGATGTGATAGCCGTTGGGGCTGAGGCTGACCTGCTGGCCCGGAGGAATATCCACGCCATCGACTTTGCGCATTTCCATCGTGCCGTCGGCGGCAACGGTGTTTTCATGGATTTCAACCGTGGCGGCCTTTGTTGTGGATGCGCCGACAAGGCGGTCGGCTTCGCTGCCCGGATTGTGCAGCGTCAAAAAGATTGCGCCTGTCGTCGCGCCTTCTGCCGTGGCGTAGGCGTTGGCGCCTTCTGCGCTGATCATCGGCGCCGCGGCCTCGACCATATCCGTTGTGGCCGGCGCTGTTTCGGCTGTTGGCATGACGGAGGTTGCCGTTTCGTCGGCGGCCGGGGCGGTGATCGTCGCATCGGCGGATTGGTCTTCCGCCTTGTCGTCGCAGCCTGCGAGAACAAGCGTCATGGCGGTGAACGCCATCAAGGGAAGAAGGTGGAGGGAGCGTTTCATCGATGTATCCTTTCAATGAGATTGATCAAAATTTCAAAAACCGTATCGATCAGCGGGCCTTTTCTTGTTGCACCATGCGGATCAAATCCGGCAGTGTCAACTCTCCTTCCGGCTGATACAGCGTCTTGCCGATCATGAGGGCCGGCGTGGTTGTAATCCTGGCAAGCGTCGCAGCCTTTGCATTTTCGGACGCCATGTCAAAAACGGTTTCACCTGCGGAGTCTTTGATCATCCGGTCATAATCCACTTCGTACAGGGCCGCCGCTTCACGATAAAATTTTTCCGTATACTGGCCGCCGAATTCCGTCATTGCGCGATCAAATTCCCGGAACTTTCCCTGCAGCCCCGCCGCCAGCGCGCGTTCTGTCGGGTCTTTGGAATTGGTAAAAGGAACCGGCCGGATTACAAGCCGCACGTCCTTGTTGCTTTCGGCATAATCCAAAAGCACGAGATGCGCCTTGCGGCACTCGACGCAATTATAGTTCAAAAGCTCAACGATTGTGATGGAAGGTTGGTTCCCGTCATTGACAACGGTAAAAGCCGGGTCCGGCTCCTGTAGCGTTTTATAGAAATTCCGGACCGCCCATAATTCATACCCTACGTAAGCGGCTGCGAGCGCAAGGCAGATGACGACGATCCGGAATATCATGATGGTCCCCCGTTTATTTTTTTGGAACGGCGCGGGCCTTGGCGATGACTTCCTTCATCTGGTCATAGGGGATGTATCCCTTGAAAATAGATTCGTTGATCAGGAAGCCCGGCGTGCCTTGGATGCCGAGTTCCTGTGCGATTTTCAGGTGTTTCTGGATTTCTTCTTCAATCGCCGGATCATCCTTGTCCTTGGCAAGCTGATCAGGGTCCATACCGGCATTCTTGGCCAGTTCCTTGAACACTTCATCCGTCTTTTCGCCGTTATGCGTCATCAGCGCGCGGTGATATTCAAAATATTTGTCCTGTTTTTTCGAAGCCAGCGCCCATTTGGAAATTTCGTGCGAAGACGGGCCCAGAATGGGCATGTCGTACAGCACAACCTTGACGTTTTTGTCATCGTTCACGAGCGAGAGGATTTCATCGAACGCCTTTTTGCAATAACCGCAGTTGTAATCGAAAAATTCGACAACCGTCACGTCGCCCTTCGGGTTTCCGGCGATGGCGAGGTTTTTCTCATCCTTCAGCGTCGCGACGAATTCCTTGGCCTTGGTTTCGGAGAGCCTGTTCATTTCGGCTTCCTGTTTCGCCTGGTATTTGTTGACGCTTTCGATCAGGAGATCGCCGTGTTCGAGAACGTACTGGCGAACGATTTCCTCGACTTCCTTTCTCTGCTCGGCGGTCATTTCAGCCTTGGCGACGCCGGGAAAAGCGATGGCGGCCATCATCAGGGGCAGGGCAAAACGGGTCACGGTGCGTATCTCCTTGATAGGGTTCAAAGTTAATTCGGTCGTATAGTATCTTACCTGAACGGGTTTGGGCAGGGCAAAAACGAAAGCATCATCCCCGTTCTTCGTCATTGCCGCCGCTGCGGTCTTTTTCATAGGTAATGTAATTTAGAATGTCCCCGGCCCTGATCCAGTCTGCCGAGCCGGATTTCAGCCCTTTTTGCGCCGCCATGGCCTGGTTTTTCGCGTAATCGTATTTCCGTTGCAAAAGCGCCTCTTCCGCCAGGTGAAGTTTCGCGCGCGGCTCATCCCCCATCCGGCCGTAAGCCGTGGCCAGAAGGCGGTGGATGCGGGTGGATTTCGGCTCTGCCTCTTGCGCGAGCGTGAGATTGCTCACCGCCTTTTGCAGTTTTGACTTGTCGTTACCGGCGGTCTCGATCTGGGCATGGGCGAGAGCGGTGCGGATCAGCGCCGCGTCCGGTTTTTGCGCCACCGCCTTTTCATAGAAGGGCATGGCTTCGGCCACGCGTCCGAAATCCATCAGCATCTGTCCGCGCAGTTCGAGGAAATAGGGATTGTTCGGCTCCATCGTCAGCATCTGGTCGGAAAGCTTCAACGCCTTGGCGACATCATTTGTGCGATAGGCCGCAATGGTGCGGGCGGTAACGGATTCACGCGAATTGTCGCGATCGTCATAGGTCCACACAACTTGCTGCGGCGTGATATAGCCGCGCAGTTTTGCCAGCATCATCCGGTGCTGTTTGTTCCATTCGTCGGGATACGCCTTGTCCTTGTCCGGGGATTGTTCCACGCGTGCCTCGATCGTCGCGATACGGTCGCGGGTCAGCGGGTGGGAGCGCACATATTCCGATTGCTGCGATTCCGGACGCAGTTCCTGTCCTTCCAGCTTGTGCATGAAGGTTTCGAGCCCCGTGGGATTTAGATGCGCGGAGCCAAGGAATTTCAGCGCCGCCTGATCGGCGCTGGATTCAAACGCGCGGGTGTGTTTGAGAAAACGGCGCTGGGCCATGGAATTCGCGCCCGCACCGATGGTGGCCATGGCGCCGCCGTCGCCGGTAGCGAGCGTGGCCGCGCCGCCGAGGATCATGCCCAGGATGGACTCGTAGGACGCCTGCTCCATGGCTTCGCGACCGCGGATCAAATGCCCGCCGGTAATGTGGCCCAGCTCGTGCGCCATGACGCCGATCACTTCGCCCGGGTTTTCGGTTTTCTGCAAAAGCCCGGTGTAAAAAAAGATGTTGGAGCCGCCGGCGACAAAGGCGTTGATCTGGTCGTCCTGCACGATAATGATATTGACCTGGTCCGGGCTCATCCCCGCGGCTTTGAACACAGGGGCGAACCATTCGGCCATGTCGGCCTCAATTTCCGTGTCGCGGATGATGGTTTGTGCGGCTGCCGGCGCAGCCCACAGCATGGCGCAAAGGGCGGACAGAGCGAAAAAACGGATCAATCTGTAAAACGTCATGGCAATCACTGTGAATTCAAATTATGGTGAAAACAGGGCCTTGGGGCCCCCCAAACCATAGCCCAAGCCGCATGATGAGCCTAGCCCAAACCCTGTATCAATGGATTGACCTGATGTGGATTCCCGTCGCCCTCCTGACGATGGAAAAGGGAAAGCGCCTCTTTACGGTGGGTTTTATCTGCGCCTGCGTCCTTTTGCTGCGCCTTCAGGTCGAACTGATGGGCGATATAGGCTATGCCAACGGGATTTTCGGCCTGATGGAAAGCGACGCCTATGCCAGGGGTCTTGTAACCTACGCGCTGTTCATCACGCTTTTTATGATTCTGGCCCATTATTCCCCCGGCGTGGACAAGAGCATCCATATCGCGGCCTCGATCACGATGATGATCGGTGCCTTTTGCGTTTCCGCCCTCGTTATGGTTTTGTGAGCCCATGAAAAAGATCAAGACAGCCAAAGGCCGCAAGATTTCCTCGATCAAATGGATCGAGCGTCAATTGACAGACCCGTACGTGGCCAAGGCCAAGAAGGAAGGATACCGGTCCCGCGCGGCCTATAAGATCAAGGAGATCGACGAAAAAGCCCACATCCTGAAAAAAGGGCAGGTGGTGGTCGACCTTGGCGCGGCGCCGGGCGGTTGGTGCCAGGTCGCGGTCGAAAAGGGGTGCAGGCATGTCGTCGCCATCGATCTTCTGGAGATGGATGAAATTCCGGGCGTGACGTTTTTCCAGATGGATTTCATGGACGACGACGCGCCGGATGTCCTGATGAACGCGCTGGGCGGCGAGCAGGCGGATGTCGTGATGTCCGACATCGCGCACAACACGGTGGGACACCGCAACACGGACCACAACAAGATCATGGCGCTGGTCGAGGCCGGATACGATTTTGCTATCGAGATTTTAAAGCCGAACGGATCGTTCGTCGCCAAGGTGTTTCAGGGCGGCACGGAAGGCGAACTTCTGGCGCGCATGAAAAAGGATTTCAAATCCGTCAAACACATAAAGCCGCCGGCCTCGCGCAAGGAATCGCCGGAGACATATGTCGTGGCAACGGGCTTCCGCCGCAGCGCCGAAAGCCGGGCCTAGCAGTCGTTAACTTTTCGCAACGCCTACTCAAGGTTTAAGCGCAGCCGCTCCTTGGCCGGGCGGCAATCGCACGCAT
Source organism: Micavibrio sp. (assembly GCA_039808805.1). Classification (GTDB taxonomy): domain Bacteria; phylum Pseudomonadota; class Alphaproteobacteria; order Micavibrionales; family Micavibrionaceae; genus Micavibrio_A. The sequence goes on along the minus strand of JBDHTU010000001.1, from coordinate 4,660 downwards.
AACTTTATTTTACTTTTATGAAGCGGCGGGCTCGGTGCTTCTTTCTCTTACCATAAAAAATCGATCTGCGAGCCGAAAAATCTTTACTTTTGGAGTTTGAGGCGTATATATGCCCTGCAAACGGCGTCTATAGCTAGAAAGCGGGTTTGCATGAAAAAGACTGTCTCCTCCTCCCCTATCCTTATTCCGGAAGCCTACACGTTCGACGATGTCCTTCTGCTTCCCGGGGCGAGCGACGTTTTGCCCGATACCGTCAACACCCAGACCCAGCTAACCAAGACGATCCGCCTGAATGTGCCGTTGCTGTCCTCGGCCATGGATACCGTGACGGAAGATACGATGGCGATCGCCATGGCGCAAAATGGCGGCATGGGCATCATTCACCGCAATATGAGCATCGAACAGCAGGCCGAGATGGTCCGCCGCGTAAAACGGTATGAAAGCGGCATGGTGGTGAATCCCATCACCATCGAGCCGGAAGCGACGCTTGGCCAGGCGCTGGCCGTGATGCGCCATCATAATATTTCCGGCATTCCCGTCACGGAAAAGGCGAACGGAAAACTGGTCGGCATCCTGACCAACCGCGACGTGCGGTTTGCCGAAAACATGAACCAGACGGTCTCCGAACTGATGACGTCGGAGGGGCTGATCAAGATTTACAACAAGGTCGACAAAGACACGGCGAGAAAGCTGTTGCACCAGCACCGTATTGAAAAGCTGCTGGTGGTGGACAATGACGAGCGCTGCATCGGCCTCGTTACCGTTAAAGACATCGAGAAAGCGCAGAAATTTCCCAATGCCTGCAAGGACGACAAGGACCGTTTGCGCGTCGGCGCGGCCATCGGCACGGGCGAAGGCAACATCGCGCGCGCGGAGGCGCTGGCGGATGCGGACCTCGACGTTCTGGTGGTGGACACGGCGCACGGCCATTCGAAAGGCGTGATCCAGATGGTGGAAAAAGTGCGCAAGATTCGCACCAACGGCCTTCAGATCGTTGCGGGCAACATTGCGACGGGTGAAGCGGCGAAGGCCCTTATCGACGCGGGCGCGGATGCGGTGAAGGTCGGGATCGGCCCCGGGTCCATCTGCACCACGCGCGTCGTCGCGGGTGTCGGCGTGCCGCAATTGACCGCCATCATGAATGTGGCAGAGGAAGCCTCGAAGCAGGGCATCCCGGTCATCGCCGACGGCGGCATCAAATATTCCGGCGACTATGCGAAGGCGATTGCCGCCGGGGCGGACCTTGCCATGATGGGCGGCGCGTTCGCAGGGACCGACGAAGCGCCGGGCGAGATCATCCTCTATCAGGGACGGTCCTATAAATCCTACCGCGGCATGGGATCCGTCGGCGCGATGGTGCAGGGGTCCGCCGACCGGTATTTCCAGGGTGGCGTCAAACAGACCAACAAGCTGGTGCCCGAGGGCATCGAAGGCCGCGTGCCGTACAAGGGCCCTGTCGGCAACGTCATTCACCAGATGGTCGGCGGCCTGCGCGCGGCGATGGGATATACCGGCTGCGCCACGATTGCCGAGATGAAAGAAAAAGCACAGTTCGTGCGCATGACCGGGGCGGGATACCGTGAAAGCCACGTCCATGACGTGACCATCACGGCCGAGGCGCCGAACTACCGCACCGAAAGCTAGTTTATAAACCGTCATCCCGAACCCTTTGTGGGTGAGGGATCTTCGCTCCCCGTTTAAGGGCAAAGATTTCTCACATTCGTTCGGAATGACGGACAGGGGAGGTTATTCGGCCTTTTTGGAAACCGCGTCGCCGATATCGTTAATCGTTTCGCTCACCGAATCCGCTATTTTTTCCTGCGGCGTTTTCTTGGTCGCCTGCAGAACGAGAAGGCCGAGGATACCGGCCAGCAGCAGGGCAATGACGATCAGGAGGGTTTTGTTCGTTCCGTCGGCCATGATGAAATTCCTTGTCAGATAAGCTATAAAACAACCCTTCGATCCTAGCGCAGTTTGAAAGAAGACGCCATGCCGACCATCCGTCCCGCCAGCCAGGCCGATATTCCCGCTATCGCGGCCCTTCATGTCGAAGGATGGAAGGGCGCCTATGGCGGCATCGTCGATCAGGCGTATCTGGATTCCTTAAGCGTCGGGAAAAGAATCGCCGATTGGACGAACTGGATGGCCGCAGGGGAAAGCGATGTGTTTCTGGCGGAAGAGGGGGGCCGGCCTGCCGGTTTTGTCGTAACCGGTCGCACCAAAACGCCGCCGCCGGGATCGTCCCCGATCCGCCCCTCCCATTCCGGGGAGATCTATGCGCTCTACCTTCATCCCGATTTCTGGCGGCGGGGGATCGGTACGATGCTGATCAAACACGCCGCGCGCACGCTCAAAGAACAAAAGCATGGGGCGGTCTGTCTTTGGGTTCTGGATGGAAATGCGCGCGCCAAAAGCTTCTATGAAAAAATGGGCGGGCAGAAGATCGGCAATAAGATGATCGAAATCGGCCCGTCGAAACTGAAGGAAGTCTGTTACGGCTGGCGGGACACGGCGGTGCTGTGCTCATAGAATATGGAAATTATACCGCCATCTTTATGCGCCGGCTACATTCCCGCCGCGGTAAAAACAGACTCGCAGCCCTGCAGCAAAAACAGGGATATATTCTGTCTATTGCGGCCTTCCTCCTCCTGCGCCCTTGATATTTTTGCGGGTTTAACCCTAGATGATCTGGCCGGGGCAATGACGCACCGGTTTTGAAGAGGACATGCCCATGACCAAATATGCTCTTATGCTGGCTGCTGCCGGTTTCGTCGCGTTCGCTCCCGCTATCGTCAAGGCTGAAGAGGCTGTCGCCCCGGTTGCAGAAGAAGTCACCGTAAAAGAATATACGCTCGAAGACGGCACGAAGGTTGTCGTTGAAGAAGACGCCGTGTTTGTCGTCGCCGCCGACGGCACCAAGACGGCCGCTCCGGATGGTGACCACAAAGCCAGCGACGGTACGTCTCTGACCGTCAAGGAAGGCAAGCTGGTCCACTAAGGCATCGCCCGGGGATTCGGAAAAGGCCCGGTCCTGTGCCGGGTCTTTTTTTGCAAAAGCTCCGGGTGCCTGATTGATTTTTGTTGCAAACATGGCATAGTGAACATGTTTCCGGACATGGAAACGCCAACCCTTCATATCGGAGAGATTTATGAACAAATACGTCCTGATGCTGGCTGCTGCCGGCCTCATCGCCGCCGCCCCTGCGTACTATGCCTTCCAGGCCCAGGCTGAAGAAACCCCGGCCGCTTCCGAGGAGGCCGCCCCTGCTGATGAAGATGCGGCTCCTGCCACGGAAGAAGCTGCACCGGACGCAGAAGCCCCGGCTGGCGAACATGCTGAAGAACATGGCGACGAGCACCCGGCCGAAGACCACGCCCACTAAGCGTTTTTGTTTTGTGGAAAGCCCGCCGCAAGGCGGGCTTTTTTATGCGGCCTTTCAAAAAGTTTCCTTTTTGCATCAAAACGCGCTAAACCCGCTGCCATGAAAGACGCCGCCCGTATTTCCAGCGCCATAGACCTCCTTGCCCGCATCAATGCCGGAAAAATTCCCATGGACAATACGATCCGGGATTTTATGGCGGCGCGCCGATTCATCGGTTCCAAGGACCGGACCGCCATTGTCGAGCGGGTCTACCGGATCATGCGGGCCCATGCGCGGCTTGGCTGGTGGATTGCGCAAGGAAAGATGCAGGACACATCCCGCGCCCGCGTGATTGCCGATCTGGCGTTGAATGATGGGGCAACGTTTGCTGATATTGATGCCTTCTTCACGGGCGGGAGGCACGATCCCGAACCGCTGGAGACGGAAGAAAAAAAATTCATAGAATTCCTGACAGGCAAATGCCTGACCGATCCCGCCATGCCGGTAGAGGTCCGCTGTGAATGTCCGGACTGGGCCGTTCAAAAACTGAAAACGCTTTTCGGTGATACGTTTGAGGATGACCTTGCCGCGATGATCGCCCCCGCGCCGTTGGACCTGCGGGTCAACACGTTGAAAGGCACGCGGGATGAGGCGCTCGAATCCCTGAAAGCGGACCGTATCCGCACAGCCAAGACACCGTTTTCGTCTATTGGCCTTCGCGCTGCCGGAAAACCGTTCATGAGCGATTCAAAAGCGTTCAGAAACGGCCTTGTCGAAATTCAGGATGAAGGATCGCAGTTGATCGGCCTCGTAAGCGGTGTAAAGCCGGGTATGCGGGTGCTTGATTTCTGCGCGGGCGGCGGCGGGAAGACTTTGGTCCTTGCCGCGATGATGAACAACAAGGGGAACATCGTTGCCATGGACAACGACACGCGCCGCCTTGAAAAAGGCAAGCCCCGGTACCGCAAGGCAGGCGTGCACAATGTCGAAACCAGGTCCCTGGAAGAAGAACAAAACCGCAAATGGCTGCGCCGGCAAAAAGGCGCGATGGATGTCGTCCTTGTCGATGCGCCGTGCTCATCGTCCGGCACGTGGCGGCGTAATCCAGATTTGCGCTGGAAATGGTACGGCCCGTCGCTGGAGGAGATCATCCGGATGCAGTCCGACATCCTTGATAAGGTTGCCGACAAGGTAAAGCCTGGCGGCCGTCTCGTGTATGCAACATGTTCCTTGTTCCGGGAGGAAAACGAAGATCAGGTTTCGGCTTTCCTGTCCCGTCATCCTGATTACAAAATCCT